>JBBSAR010000033.1:0-17335 GCA_038252125.1 Desulfatiglandales bacterium | reverse complement strand
GCATGTCATCGCTTTTCCCAACCCTATGGGCATCTCTTAGAAAGGCTGCCGCACTCTTTTTCAACTCTTTGTCGTAAGCCAACAATCGGAAACTCATACGAACGTCAACCGGTTTGGGAAACATCGAAAAGAGATGCGTGGAAAAAACCGCACGCACCCTTTCAAGGCTTTCCGTCCCCTGCTCCTCAGTGGTGCCTGGAAGCACAAGGCAGAAGCAATCCCTATCCACCCGGCAAAGAAAGTCTTCCTCCCGAATATGGTTTCTCAAGAGGTTCCCAATCTCCGCAATAAACATATTACCTATCTTATAGCCATTTTTCCCGACAATTTCCATCAAATTGTCCATGCTTACGACAATCATGGATAGAGGGAGGTCATATCTTTCCGAACGTAGAATCTCTTTTTCCAACATTTCCATGGAAAAATCAAGTCTCTTGAGCCCTGTCACGGCAATTTTGTCGGTTGCCGTCTCCTCGAGAAAACAGGTGGTGAGATTTTCAAGTCGATCACACAAAACCGTCATGAGATTGAAAAAAAAACGATGGGCAGCCGGCGGGTACAACCACTGTAGCCTTCTGATCATTTTCTCATTGATCATGAGCATTTCAGCCGGTTCCGAGGCAATGACCGTAGCCGATCTTTTGCAGGATCTAATCATTCCCATTTCCCCTACCACGTCACCGGCCTGTAAGATCGAAAAAACTTTTTTCGTACCCGTCCCTGCCTTTAAGGCACCTTCATCCGTCATATCAACCACTTCCAGTTTGCCGGAAATAATAGCATACATGGAATGGCTGACTTCGCCTTTCTTCATGATGACTTTCCCTCTATCGTAGGTTTGGAGGGCGCCGGCCATGAGGATGTAATAAACCTGCGTCTTCGACAGCCTCTTGAAAAGCGGAATGCCTCTTTGGGGATCCTTGCCAAGCCGCAATTTGAGAAGATCCCACAGGGTAACCAGTTCTACATGAAGCATCAGCGAGGGCAGAAGGATAAGATCAGCGATAAGCGCTGAAAACATGGTGATAATGATGACCAGGCCGAAAGTGGCGGTGGGTTTGAAATTGGAAAACAGCAGTGCGGAAAAACCCAGGCTGATGGTCAGAGTGGTTAGAATAATCGGTTTGCCCATGTGCCGGATGGTTTTCCTGAGGGCCTTTTCTTTGTTGAGATCCTTTTTAAACTCGCGGTTGTAACGCACGAGATAATGGATGGTATCATCCACAGCCAGTCCCACGGCGATACTGGCAACAAGGCTGGTCACCATGGACAAAGGAATGCCTATCCAACCCATGAGGCCGAAACTTACAATAATGGGAAAACAATTGGGGAGCATCCCGATAATCCCCACCTTGTAAGACATGAACAACAGAAACATGATAGCAAAGACCCCAGACCGATAGTGGTTGTCATCACTGCCAGAGAGGTGGGAAAACCGAGCTTGAGAAAGCACTGTAAAGAGGCCTCCGCGGGACTTCCCGCTGTCTTTATTGCCGAAAGATATTCCGGAAAAATATACATGCAGTAAGCAGTTCCCACGGCAATGAGAAAAACGGGAACAATCATGGTCAGCAATGACAAGGGAGTCCCCATGATTGCCATAAGGCCGAAGGTCCAGGTCAGCGCGATGGCAACGGAACCGGCCGGGATCAGAACGCCCCGCAGATTCCGAAAGAATAAAAAAAGCACAAGGCCCACGATAAGAAAAGTCACAGGCGGCAGGCGTAGAAAGTCCTGTTGGGTAAAGTCGGCCAACGCCTTGGAAACAATGGGCATGCCTATCTGGTACAGGGAGATAAAATTCTTCTGCCGATCCAGGATCTCTTTTACGGAGTGAATGATGCCGTCCTTATCCCGAATATCTTCAAGGATCAAGGAAATGGCGGTAGTCCTTCCATCCCGGGAGATAACGTTCTTTGTAAGGAGGTCGACCGGTTTGATTTTGTTTCGGAATTCATCCAGCGTCCAGTTGCCTGTAACATCGATCGATTTCCGGATGCCGGGGAGACTGATAACCCGCTTCACCCCTTTGATTTCAGAGAGGGTTTGCGCCAGCTTTTCAATCTCAGCAAATCTTTCTTCAACAAAAATATCGTCGGCTTTTACTACAACGAGGATAATTTCTTCACAGCCGAATTCCTTTTTGAAGGCATCGTACGCTCTGCTTTCCGGAAGATCTTCAATAGTCAGGTCATAGATGGAGGTCTGGAAACGGAGATAGGGAATGGCAAAGGCAAAAAAAAGGGTGATGAAAAAAACGGGGAGGATAACCCGCCACGGGTGAAACACAACATAATGCAGAAACGTTGCGGGACGGGATAATGTACTCGTGTCCGACATGGCAATATCCCCGCCGGAAGGATCTCATTTTGTGTGGACAGCTTTAACGATAACGAGACAGCCCTTCACCACGCACTTTTTTGTGGGGATGAAGGGCTGTTTTTTCACGGTGCCTTCTTAGAGCACCTTGATCTTGTACACCTCGTTCGAGTGTGGATCGATCACATGAACCGCACAGGCGATGCAGGGATCAAAAGAATGAACGGTCCTCAGGATTTCAAGCGGTCTCTTTGGATCATCCACAGGCGTTCCGATGAGCGCCTCTTCCACGGGTCCCAGTTTTCCCTTTTCACAACGCGGCCCCAGGTTCCATGTGGAAGGAACCACATATTGATAGTTTTTGATCTTCTTGTTTTCGATTTCGATCCAGTGCCCCAGAGAGCCCCTGGCCACATCGTTCAGCCCGCAGCCTTTTGCGCTGTCCGGCATGGTCCAGGATGTATACGTCTTGCTGTTGCCTTTTTTCAGATTTCCCACAAGCTCCATGATCCAACCTTCCATGGCATTGCCGATGACCAGCGTTTCCAGGCCTCGAGCCGCCGTTCGCCCAAGCGTGGAGAAAAGAGCTGAAGTGGGAATATCCAGTTTTTGCAGGGTGCTGTTGACCACATCCTGAAATTCCTTTTTGCCTGACGCATAGGCTACGAGGACCCTGGCAAGGGGCCCGACTTCGCACGGTTCTCCTTCATAACGAGGGGCTTTGAGCCAGGAATATTTGGCGTCTGTGTTGTACTGCGGGTCCTGTTTAAAAGGAATGGTCTGTCCCTCGTAAGGATGTCTGGAAGGAGCCCCGTCGTACCATGCATGGTCGATATGTTCCGTCACTTTAGATGGATCGGCCATTTTTACGCCGGCCAGATCTCGTTTCATGATGACGCCGCGAGGCAGGAAAAGGCTTTCGGGTTCCTTGGCGGACTGGGGCAGGTCTCCCCAGGCCAGGAAGTTGGTTGTTCCGCCGATGCTGCCCCAATCTTTGTAAAAAGATGCGATGGCAATCAGATCCGGGATGTACACGTTCTTGATAAAGTCCTGGGTCTGTTTCCAGATATAGAGGAATTCCGCAATGCGGTCCGGGGTAAGGTCTTTGACGCTGGTTACACCGCCCACAACCAGGGACTGCAGATGGGGGTTCTTGGCGCCGAATATGGCATGCATCCTGACCGCTTTTGCTTGAAGTCTGAGGGCCTCGATATAGTGGGCCACTGCCATGAGATTGGCTTCGGGAGGCAGCTTATAGGCGGGGCTTCCCCAGTATCCGTTTGCAAAAGGGCCTAACTGACCGCTGTCCACAAAGGTCTTTACCCGTTCTTGCACCTGCTTGAAATACTGCGTTCCGCCGTAGGGGTCATTGCTGACATTGTCGGCTAAAATGGCGGTCTTTTTGGGATCCGCACTCAAGGCGCTGACCACATCCACAAAATCCAGGGCGTGAAGATGATAGAAATGGACGATATGGTCCTGCTGGAACTGCGCGCCGTGCAGTAGATTTCTGATAATGCGGGCGTTGTCGGGAATGGTAACGCCGACGGCGTCTTCCACCGCCCTCACCGAGGACAGATAATGAACGTACGTGCAAACCCCGCAGGAGCGTTGCACAAACAGCGGGGCATCCCTGGGATCTCTCCCCTGCAAAATGATTTCGATGCCACGGAACATCTGCCCGGAACTCCAGGCGTTCTTGACTTTGCCCCCTTCAATTTCCACTTCGATTCTAAGATGACCTTCTATCCTTGTAATTGGATCGACTATGATTCTTTTGCCCATACTATCTCCTCTCTTTTCGTAAGAGTATTTTTCTTCCGTTGCAATCCCTGCCGCCTCAAGAGCTATTTACTTTCCTCGAAAAACGGCGTCATTTTGTCCCAGAAATTCGGCTCGCTGCAGCCGATGCAGGGATGTCCGGCTTGCACGGGCCAGCTCGTTCCATCGTTAAACTTGGCAACAGGACAATTGTTGTAGGTATCCGGTCCTTTGCAGCCCATTTTATACAGACAATAACCCATGGCGGCTTCTTTGGAACCAAATTCCGTTACAAATTCATCCTGTTCGTAGTGTGCTCTTCTCTGGCATTGATCGTGGATGGTTTGTCCATAGGCAAAGAGAGGCCTCCCCAGATTGTCGAGATCGGGAAGTTTTCCAAGGAGCAGGTAGTTTACGATGGTCCCCACAAAGTTGATGGGATTGGGCGGACATCCGGCGATGTTGACCGTTTTGATGCCCAGGGCATCCCCGACCCCCTTATATCCACCTGGGTTGGGATTGGCGGCCTGGATGCCTCCAAAGCAGGCACAGGCGCCGATACAGACCACCGCGGCGGCTTTCGGGCAGACTTCTTTCCCGATTTCCAGAAAGGTCCGGCCACCGACTTTCCCGTAACCACCGTTGTACTTGGTTGCAATCGCGCCTTCAACCACACAGATAAATTTGCCGTTATATTTTTTTACCGCCGAATGAAGAACATCCTCAGCCTGGTAGCCGGCTGCTGCCATAATGGTTTCATGGTACTCGATGTCAAGGATATTAATGACCAGTTCATCAATCCAGGGATACATGGATCGGAGCGTTGCCTCAGAACAACCGGTACATTCCCCAAAGTGCAGCCATACGACCGGAGGGCGCTGCGTTGGCGCGGCAAATACTTCAGCAACCTTTGGGATAAACGAAGAAGAAAGCCCCATGGTAGCGGTTAGAATACCGCAGAATTTCATGAAATCTCTTCGTGAGACCCCTTTGCTTTCCAGCCTTTCATAAAACTCCTTGTTTCCTTTCATTCGGCACCTCCTGATGCATGTTTGTAGGACCACAATTAATGTTGGAAAACATATCGACAAACAGACGAAGTATCTTAAAAAGGCTTCCGGTTTGTCAAGGATTTTTGTGCCGGAAAGACGATCTTTTTTTGCTTAGATTTCTTAGAGATGCCTCAATAATCTATACCGTTTTGCTATGGAAAAAATTCCGCAAGGCAGGCTGCAAGGCGTTTAAACGAGGGATCCGATTCCAACCGGAATCAGCTAAAACCGCTTTCCCGGGCCAGCAGATCAAGATGTGCAGTGGTCAGATAATCCAGTTCCAGCGGAGTTGTTTGTTCAAAAATCCTTTCATCCACCGTCTTGATATATCGGCCACACGCTTCACAGAACACCACTCGAAACCCTTCCTCCCCATCCACCGTAAAATATCCGAGGGTCTCCTGGGCACTGTTATTGCAAAAAGGACACTTGAGCCTGGGGAAGCGCCATTCTTCTCCGCAAAACTCACAGTGCAGCAATCGCATGCCGTTCTCTAAAAGGCGGGCTATACAGGGTTCGGAACCGCAAAGGGGGCAGGAACCCCGCTTCCAGCCAGTTTTGTTCAACCTTGGAGAAACAAGATTCCTCAGGCGGTCCAGAAAAGGTTTCAAGGCCATTTTCCCCAGGAATCCGAGCCCTGCCGGTTCCAGGCCGGTCTCCATGGCTATCTTTCGGAGACCCGCTTCATTTTTTTCCACTACCGCTCTCAAAAGATTTCGAGCCCATTCCGGATCGTTTTGAATGGCATCAAGGGCCTTTGCAAACCTCTCCCGAGCTTCGCCATTCACCTCGACCATCTTCCGCAACATTTCATCCAGCAGATTTATGGAAGCAGTAAAATCCAGCGGCAATGCATCTCTTGAAAAAAGAGAGACACCCTCTTGCATCTCCCCTTGAAATAAGTCCTCTTTTGTCAATGCCGGTTCCATGCGGGCCGCCTCCATCAACACTGCGATGGGGCGAAAAGAGAAAAGAACGTCCCTGTAAACCGGCCTTTCCAGAATCAAACGATCGATATGCGCCAACAGATTTTTGTCCATAAGAAAGAACCTCAGGCGCGACCTGCGTTTCTCCCGGGGGATTTCGAATCCGCGTACAGGTAATATTTCTTGGGGACATCCGCCATGAGGTAGAAAACCCGGAGATACTCGATTCCCGTAAGGGTGGCTTTGGAAAACCTATCCTTTGCCTTTTCCAACCGATCCCGGGCCAGGGCCACCATCCGATCTCTGTCACCGAAATTCATGGCGCCTGTGGGGCATGTCTTCACGCATGCGGGCAGCAGCCCGTTGTGAACCCTGTCAACACACATGGTGCACTTGGAAATACGCCCGGTGTCAGCTTGTACCCTGGGGATATCATAAGGGCAGGCCTCTATCAGGTCGATGGCATCCATGTTTTTCAGTTTGTCCGTATACAGAACCGCCCCGGTCTCCTTGTCAATGAGAATGCCTCCGGGCGCCGTATCTTCGGCAGCTTCCAGACACGTAGGGGCGAGACAGTGTCGACACTGGTCGGGGAAGAAATACCACACCGGTTTGTTGTCCGGTCCGTTATGTTCCTGGAATCGAACCAGTTTAAACGTGTCGAAAGAGAGATCTTCCGGGTTTTGCATACTTCCCCGGTTGGTGGTCTTTGTGGCCGGCGCCTGGTTCCACTGCTTGCAGGCGATCTGGCAGCCGCGGCACGCCGTACAGACCGTCGTGTCGATAAAAAACGCTTTTCCGCTCATCTCACCCACTCCTTCATATTTTTTTCACGTTGACCATAAAAGCTTTCGTTTCAGGAATCCGGGTGTTGGGATCACCGGCCGTGGGCGTTAACAGGTTGGCTGAGTCGCCGCCGTCTTCGGGATGGACCCATCCATAGTGCCACGGAAGACCCACCTGGTGTACAATATGGCCCTGTATATTGAAAGGCCTCAGACGAATGGTTACCACAGCCACTGCCTCCAGCGCGCCGCGCGCCGATTCCACCATCACTTTTTCGCCGTTTCGTACCCCCAACATGCCCGCCAGTTCCCTGCTCATTTCCACAAAGAGTTGCGGCTCTGCCTCAAGGAGCCAGGGTTGCCATCTGGTCATTACTCCGGTCTGCCAGTGCTCGGATACGCGAAAAGTGGTTCCCACAAAAGGATATGCGGGATCGCCGGATCTGTAGATATCCATGGGGGTGTGGTAGGTGATGGCGGCCGGATTGGTCAGCTGGCTGGAAAAAGGATTTTTCTTTACCGGGCATTCGACGGCCTCATAGTGCTCAGGAAAAGGTCCGTCCGCCCTGCCGGGGCCAAAGATGCGGCCATGGCCTTCTACATTCATGATAAACGGGTACCGGCTCTCCGGATCGGGAGAACCGTCCGGTTTGAGCATGGGAGGCCAGCCCCCGTCCGGAACATCTCCAACCCATCTCCCTTTACTCCCGTTCTCACCGGGCGCCCACACGATCACCGGATGTTTTTCGTCCCAAGGCCTTCCGTGTAGGTCAACGGATGCCCGGTTGTAGATAATCCGCCGATTGAGGGGCCAGCACCAGGCCCATTCGGGATTCAGTCCGATGCCGCTCCTCTCCCTGACCCGACGCGCGGACATATTGCCGTCGCCGGTATAAGAGTTGCAATACAACCAGTTCCCGCTGCTGGTGGAACCATCGTCCTGAAGGAGGGCAAAACCGGGAACAAGGTCCCCTTTTTTGTGCTGCTTTCCACCTATCGACCTGTCTTTGAGGAAGTACCCGTTTATCTCCCTGGCCACCTTTGCGGCATCAAATTCGCCGTGGCTGCCGTAGTCCCATTTCAGGTTGAGGATCGGTTCCGGAAAAGCCGCCTCTTGGTCTTCTCTGTAGAGGTCCTTGATCCGATCCCCCAGTTCCATCAGGATGCGGCCATCGGGCCTGGCCTGTCCGGGCGGGTTTGCCGCCTTATACCGCCACTGCATCCACCGACCGCTGTTGGTAATCGACCCTTCCTTTTCCACGGAAACCGCGCAGGGAAGAAAAAAAACCTCCGTTTTGATCTTTTTCGGATCCATACCGGGCCCTTTCCAAAAAGAGCCGGTTTCGTTTTCAAAGATATTTACATTGACCATCCAGTCCAGCTTTGCCAGGCCTGCCCGGTTCTTGTTCGCATCCGCTCCGGAGGCCGCGGGGTTCTGACCCCATGCAAAAAATCCCGTAAACTCCCCCCGATACATGGCATCGAACAGGTCAAGCCAGGAGTAAGCCTTTCCGTCATCAAGCTTTGGCAGCCAATGGTAGCCGAAATCATTGGCAGGGGTTGCATTGTCGCCAAAATAGGATTTCAACAGGCTGACGGAGTATTTGGGGTAGTTGCTCCACCAGTTGGCGCTCAGCGGGTCGTTGGTTGTCGGAGTGTTCGCCTTATTGTAGGCGGCCAGTGTGGACTGAGATGCAATAGGTGTCTTCAGATACCCGGGCCATATGTCGAAAAGAATGGCATGATCGGTAGACCCCTGCACATTGGACTCGCCCCTCAGGGCATTCACGCCTCCTCCGGCTATGCCCATATTCCCCAAAAGCAGCTGAATAATGCACATGGCGCGAATGTTCTGGACCCCGACCGTATGTTGGGTCCATCCCATGGCATACAAAATGGTGCCGGCCTTCCCTCTTGTTCCGGTATGGGCAAACATTTCGTAGACCTTCAGAAGGTCCTCTTCCGGTGTTCCGGTGATCGAGGATACCGTTTTCAGGTCGTAGCGGCTGAAATGCTCTTTCAGAAGCTGCAATACGCAACGGGGCGCGTTCAGGCTTTGGTCCTTTTCGGGGTTCCCCTTCTCGTCTTTTTCAAAGGCCCACAGGGTTTTGTCGTATTTTGCCGAGGCCTTATCAAAACCGGAAAAGAGTCCGTCACTGAACCCGTAGGATTCGGCTACGATGAAGGGCGCATTGGTATAGGAGGCCACGTATTCTTCGAAATATTTTTTGTTTTCAAGAATATATTTGATCATCCCGCCCAAAAAGGCGATATCGGTTCCCGACCGCAGGGCCGTGTAGAAATCGGCCTTGGCCGACGTGCGGGTAAACCGCGGGTCCACACTGATCAGTTTACCCCCTTGTTTCATGGCTTCCGTGATCCATTTGAAAGACACCGGATGGTTTTCCGCCGGGTTGGACCCCATAACCAGGATGCAATCGCTGTTTCGAATGTCAATCCAGTGGTTGGTCATTGCGCCGCGTCCAAACGACTCTGCCAGAGCCGCAACCGTCGCGCTGTGTCAGATCCGGGCCTGATGTTCGATGTAGACCAGCCCCAGAGACCGCATGAGCGCCTGGATCATCCAGCACTCTTCATTATCCAGGGCGGCACTGCCTACGCTGGCAATGCCGATGGTCCGGTTCACGACCCGCCCCTTTTCATTTTTGTGGACGAAACTGGCATCACGGCTCTGTTTCACCCTTTTGGCGATGGCGGAGAGCGCCCAGTCCCAGGAAACCGTCGTCCAATCCGTGCTGTATGGAGCACGATACAGGGGTGATGTCACGCGACTTTGGTTATTCACCAACTGGCTGAGCCCCGCTCCCTTGGAACAGAGTGCGCCTTCATTGATCGGATGGTCGGGGTCTCCTTCAATGTTTACGATTTTTCCCGCGCCCGTCTCTCCCGTGCTGCAGATGATTCCGCACCCTACCGCGCAATAGCAGCAGATGCTCGTAGTTTCCCTTGAAAATTGGATTTTGAGCGTCTGCGCGTGGGCTTGAAATGGTTTCAGATCAAATCCCAGCCCCAAGAGCGCTCCGCAAGCGGTCGAGGCGCCTATCGTTTTCAAAAATTCGCGACGGGTGAATGTCATTTCCTTTCCTTCCCTTCTGTTTTTTCCTGGTGAGTCCATGGACGGGGTAATGTATGAAAGAAAGCGGGACCCTTTACCTATCCTTAAAAAATATTCCAAAAAATTATACCCTCCCCGAATCAAAATGCAAGGGAATTCCCGGTATGACCCGGAAGGAAATTTTAACAGTCTCACCTACCACTTGATTCCGCGGGGGGCTATCTGATATCTTCCCGGCAACGGCGGGTCTGTCAAAACCATTGTTATGACTTCCGGTAATAAAGAGACGAAACTCTCCGGCTCTGAAAAAAACTGCATGGAACGCGCCTTGAAACAATCCTGGGTTCCCTTTGGGCTTTGACACAGCCTGTTCCATGGCCTATACTGCATCACCCCGGTACGTTGAGGAAAAAGGGATCAAGGAGGGACCTATGGAAATCGTGAACGCGGGCAAAAAGGGAGACTGGCTGGTCATTTACGTGAAGGGAAGAATCGATGCGGTCTCCGCTCCAGAATTTGAAAAAAAGCTGACGGATTGGATTCAGGAGGGAGAGATCCACCTCATTGTCGACTTTGGCGGGCTTGAGTATATCAGCAGCGCCGGCTTAAGAAGTGTCTTGGGAACTGCGAAAAGGCTCAAGGCGAAAGACGGAAACATGGTGGTTTCCGATCTCAGAGACACGGTCAAAGAGGTCTTTGATATTTCCGGGTTCAGCACGATCATCCCCATTTCCGATACGGTAGAAGGGGCCATCGATGGAAAAATTAGTCTTACCGGCTGAGATGGAGCAATTGGAGAAGCTGATCCTCTTTGTAACAAAGCATGCAAAGGATGCCGGCTATGAATCCAGGCGGGTCAGAGAGATTGAACTCGCCGCGGAGGAAGCGTTGGTGAATATCTTTCATTATGCGTATCCCGGGGCGACGGGGGTGGTGCGGGTTGCGTGCGAAAGAACCGGCGCCGACGAATTCCTGCTGGAAATCTCAGATGATGGAACCCCCTTTAACGCCATCGCCCTTTCTGATCCGGATCTTTCATCAGATATCTCCGAACGGAAAACCGGTGGGCTCGGCGTGCTTTTTATGAAGAAGATGGCCGATGCTTATCGGTACCGCAGATACGGTGACGGCAACGTCCTCACGCTGAAGTTCCGAAAAGCACCAAAAGGATAGCGTTGGGGAAATGGATAAGCCGGAGAAAAAACAGAGGAGAGAGATCCCTGACACAAGAATGTCCGGATCCGAGGGCGCGGAAAAAGAGAAAGGGATGCTGCATTCCCCTCTTCCGGCGGTGGATGACAAGGAAGGAAGGAATCTTCCGTCATCGCTGCCTTTTGTGGTGGATGCCCATGTGCATCTTTTTCCCGACAGTCTGTTTCAATCCATATGGGAATGGTTTGACCATTTCGGATGGCCGATCCGATACAAGTTGACCGCTTCCAGCGCCATTGAATTTCTGCTTTCAAGAGGCGTAGGACATCTGGTTGCCCTGCACTATGCCCACAAACCGGGTGTGGCACGCATGCTGAACGCCCACATGGCCGGCCTCTGCCGTAAGCATCCCCGGGTAACAGGCACGGCAACGGTTTTCCCGGGAGAAGAGGATGTGGAAGGCATCCTGCTGGAAGCCTTTGAAATGGGCCTTTACGGCGTTAAACTCCATTGCCACGTCCAGTGCTTTGAGCTGGATAGCCCGGGCATGCACCATATCTACCGCATTTGTTCAGATGAACAGATGCCGCTGATCATGCATGTGGGGCGTGAACCCAAGAGCCCCGCCTATCGATGCGATCCCTATCTTCTATGCAGCGCCGGGAAAGTGGAGCAGGTTTTAAAGGAGTATCCGACACTCAAAGTCTGCGTTCCTCACATGGGGGCGGACGAATTCGAGAGTTACCAAAGGATGATCGAACGGTATGATACGCTTTGGCTTGATACGACCATGACCTTGGCTGAATATCTGCCTTTCCGTTCTGAACTCTCCCTCAAGGAAATGAGAACGGACCGGATCATGTACGGAACGGATTTTCCCAACATCCCCTATGCGTGGGACAGGGAAATCTCAAAATTGTCCAAACTTGGGCTTTCGGAGGCATCACTTGCCGGCATTCTGGGTAAAAATGCCGCCGACCTGTTCGGTTTCAAGATAGAGGACGAATCATCCATTTAAAGATCAAGGACTTAAATACAAGGAGTCAAAGCCTATGGCAAAAATAGAGGTGGAAATGAAAGGCAGGGTAGCGGTGGTTACCATGAATGATGGGGAGAACCGGTTTAATCCTTCGTTTCTCAATGCATTGTCAGGAGTGTTGGATCAGGTGGAAAAGGAGACGGACGCAAACGCATTAGTGGTCACCTCTTCCCACGAGAAGATCTTTTGCAACGGAATCGACCTGGATTGGCTTGTCCCTATTGTCAAAACAGGGGATTTTGAAACGGCAAAAGGGCTATTTTACGACATGAACAAAATCTTTAAGAGGCTGCTTCTTTACCCCATGCCCACCATCGCCGCCATATCCGGACACGCCTTCGCCGGCGGGGCCATTTTGTGCTGCGCCTTCGATTTCCGTTTCATGCGGTCGGACCGGGGGTATTTCTGTTTTCCCGAAGTGGATCTGGGGATTCCATTCCTTCCCGGAATGCTGGCCCTGCTGAAAAGGGCTATTCCCCTGTACGAGGTGGAAGAAATGGTTTACACGGGAAAAAGGCTTACCGCCGAAGAGTGCCTGTCCCACCATATGGTCATGAAAACGTGCCTTATCGATAATCTTATGGAGGAGGCACTCACATTTGCCCAAGGGTTGAACAAAAGAAGAGAGATTATTCTGGAACTCAAAAAGAGAATGAACAAAGACGTGGTCCACGCATGGGATGTGGAAGACCCTCCTGTAATCGATTCGGGAGCGTTTTATGTGTGATGTCAGCGGGAAAGGGGCCGGTTTTCGAAAGGGCGAGACCATAGAGCTGCTCGTGGAGGCCATGGCCAACGGCGGCAGGGGAATCGGTCGCGTGGAAGGATGCGTCGTCTTTGTGCGGGGGGCCATCACGGGGGACCGGATCGCGTGCAGGATTGTGAAAAAAAAGAAGGCCTACGCCGAAGCGCTGCTCGTGGAACTCCTCACCCCATCGCCGCACAGAATCCAACCGCCCTGCCCCTATGCCGGATATTGCGGGGGCTGCCAGTGGCAGCACGTGGCCTATGATAAGCAGCTGGATTTTAAAAGAGATCAGGTTGTGGAGTCGCTCGAACATATCGGGGGACTGAAGAATCCCCCCGTGCACCAGGTATTGCCATCGGAACAGGTGTTCGGATACCGGAACAAAATGGAGTTTTCCTTTTCCGACAGACGGTGGTATCTCCCGGATGAAATGCACCTGCGGGAAAACCATGGTGATTTTGCCCTGGGTCTTCATGTCCCCGGGGCCTTCCAAAAAGTGATTGATATGGAGGCATGCCTGCTGCAGCAGGATACCGGCAATCGTATATTGCAAGATGTGAGACGGTATGCGCTGGAAAGTGGCATTCCCGTATATGGCCTCAAGAGCCATGAAGGATTCTGGAGATTCCTGACCCTTCGATACTCCGTGGCCATGGATGAATGGATGGTGAACCTGATCACGTCCCAAGACAGGCCCGAGACGGCGCGGCCGCTGTCTGAATTCCTGTGCGCGAAATATGACGGAATCAGGACAGTGGTCAACAACATCAATATCCGAAAGGCCTCCATCGCAGTGGGAGAGTCCGAAAAGACGCTTTTCGGAGACGGATATATTGAAGACAAGATCGGAGATTTCCGTTTCAAGATTTCAGCCAATTCATTTTTTCAGACCAATTCCGCGGGCGCGGCCGCCTTATACGGGACGGTGGCGGAATATGCCGGTCTGCAAGGGGGTGAAACGATTCTGGACCTTTACAGCGGAACGGGGACCATCCCTATTTTTATTTCAGAAAGAGCCGCGTCCGTAACGGGCATAGAGATCAGCGAGAGCGCCAGTGCGGATGCAAACAAAAATGCAAGAGATAATCAGATCAAGAATTGTCAATTTATTTGCGGAGACATACGAGATACCCTGAAAGAGATCTCTTTTAAACCCGATGTCGTGATTATTGATCCCCCGAGGGTCGGCATGCACAAGGATGTTCTCACCAGGCTTCTTGAGATGGCCCCTGAAAGGATCGTTTATACCTCCTGCAACCCCGCCACCCTTGCAAGAGATCTGAGCCAGATGGTCGGGACTTATGAACTTCACGAAGTACAGCCTGTGGATATGTTTCCAAATACCTACCACATTGAGGCCGTTGCGAGGTTGTCCATTAAGAAAGGATAAACAGTGCTGGAGAAACGCCGATTGCCGTCACAAAACGGTTGACAAAGTGTTCTACTATCAATATTATATTCCGTTTGAAGTTAATGGAGAGATAGACTTTCTGAAATTCCAAAGAAATAAAAAGAGCAAAGGGGGTGATTGGATTTGGCCGAAGGCTTTACATCAATATCTGCCGCATATAAGCCATGCGGCCTGCATAGTCTAGGAAAAAACCCCCTAACCCATGAGCCCTTCCCGGCTTTCAACTTTTACAGGCGAGGTGATGTTTTGTAATCGTTCCCCTTCAAATAGAGCGGTCTGCCGGTTATGTGGGGCAGTAGTTGAAGGCAAGGAAGAGCATCTCAAAAATGTTGAGGTGCTTTTTTTATTTCATCCGTACAAGCTAAAAACACAAGGAATAGAGGTGATATGCAGTTATGAAAGTCATTGTTCGTGACAACCAGATAGAGAAGGCGATTAAAGATCTTAAAAGAAAGCTGACCAAGGAAGGCTTTTTTTCCGAAATCAAGGAAAGGCGCTTCTACGACAAGCCAAGCGTTCAGAAGAAAAAGAAACAGGCCAAGGCCGCCAAGAGGAGACGGAAACGGTTGAGAAGGTTCTAATCTTCCTTTCCTGCTTTTTTCCCCTGCTCCCTTCCCCTTCAGGGGAGGGGAGGTTTTTCAAACCACTTCATTTTTCTTTTTTTCTCCCCGTAAGCTCCTCGCGCTCGAATCTCTTTTGCGTATACAATCGAATGCATAGCGGTTTTTTCACTTGACAAGTACGGACGGAGTCAGGTAAATACGCAAAAGTTTAAGACCCCTTAAAGACCATACACCTTTAACACCATTCAAGAGGCTTAACAACATGACAAATCCAACCAATCCCTCTAAGGAGCCTTTAAAAGGGGGGGCGCCCTCTTCCGGTTCCGGATTTTTCCCGGCGTGGATGAATATAAACGTGATTGTCAAAGATGCCGGATTCTTTATTGCCGGCCTCATAGGCGCTCTGATTGTGGGATGGATTATTTTCCCCATGGTGCTCTACTCCAAGCAACCCCAGCCAATGAATTTCAATCATGCCCTGCATCTGGATCCCGAAAAAGTGTCGGGCATTGAAGGCGATACAAATGAAGAAAAATGTGCCTCTTGCCATGTTTTCAGGGATGACGGCAGTTTTGTCGGCATTCCGAAGCTGGACAAGTGCACGGAGTGTCACGATGATCCCGAATCTCCTCTTGGCGAAACCGCCGCGGAAAAAGAGTTTCTGGATCAGTTTGTGGCAAAAGAAAAGCAGGTCCCGTGGCTTATTTACTCGAAACAGCCCCCCTGTGTATACTTTTCCCATATAGCTCATGTGAAGATGGGAGAAATCGCCTGCACCACCTGCCACGGGGATTTTGCCGGCAACGAGAAGCTGCCTCTGTACATCGAAAACCGGCTGACCGGGTACAGCATCAATATCTGGGGGAAAAACATATCCGGCTTTCACTGGAACAAGACGTATGCGGATCGGATGAAAATGGATGACTGCGCCAGGTGTCACACCGAGAGGGGCCAGGAACAGAATAACGCCTGCTTTGTATGCCACAAATAAGGGGAAAATAACCATGAAAATAACCAGAAGAAACTTCATCGCATCGGTTGTCGGCGGAGTAGTGGGTATTCAGGTAACGCCGCTTCCGTGGAAATTTACAGATGATGCCGCCATATGGACGCAAAACTGGCCCTGGGTTCCGGTTCCCCCCACTGGTGAGTTTACGGAAGAAACTTCGGTTTGCGACCTCTGTCCGGGAGGATGTGGAATTTCCGTGCGAAAAGTGGATGAACGTGCGGTCAAGATAGAAGGGCGCACCGATTACCCCGTAAATCCAGGTGGCATCTGTCCCGTGGGAATGGGCGGATTACAGCTTTTGTATAATGAAAGTATTCGCTTCACCAGTCCCATGAAGAGGGTCGGCGCCCGGGGATCCGGCGAATTCCAGGATATCAGCTGGGACGAGGCCTTTGCCATTTTAGGAAAAAGAATCAATGGACTGCGAAAGCAGGGGCAGCCGGAAAAGCTGGCCGTTGTAGACGGAAACCCACCCGACACAACCATGTCCGTGCTTGTAGAGCGTCTCATGACCGCTGTAGGGAGTCCTAACTACCTCCGCCCCGCTTCCATCCTAGATACTTATCGTATGGGAAACGCATTCATGCAGGGGGATGAAAACCCCATTGCCTATGATCTTGAAAATGCCGACTACATTTTGAGCTTCGGCTGCGGTCTTCTGGAAGGCTGGGGGGCGCCGGGCAGGATTCTTAATGCCTGGGGGCTCTGGCATGAGGGCAACCCGGCCAAGGCGAAATGCAGAATCGTCCAGATAGAATCACGAGCTTCCAACACCGCCTCAAAGGCGAATTACTGGGTTGCCCCGAAACCCGGGACGGATGGTGCGCTCGCTTTGGGTATCGCCCACGTAATGATAAAAGAAGACCTTTACGACAAGAAATTCGTAGAGCAGAACTGTTTCGGCTTCGAGGACTGGAGTTCCCCGTTGGGCGATAAAAAGCATATGGGCTTCAAAACCATGGTCCTGGAACAATATTCCCCTTCTTCGGTCTCGAAAATCACCGGCGTTGCTGAAAAGATCATAGTGGCCGCGGGCAGAAAATTCGCCGAGTCGAAAGCACCCATCGCCATATATGGTAAAGGAAAAGATACCCTCAATGGTTCGGTTTATGAATTCATGGCAGTGCAAAGCCTGAACGCCTTGGTAGGAAACATAAACAAACCAGGCGGTGTTCTTCTGCCGGACCCCTTGCCGCTGAGCCCCCTTCCTGTCTTTGATGCGGATGAGATCGCTGAGAAAGGGCTGGCTAATCCACGGATCGATGCGGCCGGCACGATGCGGTATCCATTTAGCCAGAGCCTTTTAAACAACTTTTCTGACGTCATCAACCAGGCTCCCGTTGTTTCCCCCATCGATACCCTCCTTGTTTTTTCCGCTAATCCTGTTTTTACCCAGCCTGATGGCGGCGCCTTTCTGGAGGCATTAAAGAAGATTCCCTTCATTGTGAGTTTTTCACCTTACAGGGATGAAACGGCCGTCATGGCGGACTTGAT
>JBBSAR010000032.1:0-17478 GCA_038252125.1 Desulfatiglandales bacterium | reverse complement strand
TTCATATGATCTGGCCTTTGACATCCTTGAAAAGGCAGGGGTCGGGGTCTCTCCGGGAATCGATTTCGGAAAGAACGCGGAAGGTTTTCTGAGGTTTTCCTACGCGAATTCCATAGAGAACATCAAGGAGGGGCTGGATCGAATCGAGGGGTATCTGCATTCCCTTTAACGTGTCCAGGGTATGCTCCCTTTTTTAGATTCGTGGAATTTTCGAAGCACGAATTTCCGGGGAAATCCGGGGTCCAGAAGATAGCTTCCGCTGTTTTTCAGAAAATCGTCCACAAGGCCTTGAAAGTTCTTGTCTTTGTCTTTTTCGTGAATAAATTTCCTCTCTCGGATCACTTCGAAAAGCACGGTCCGGCCTAAGGCTTCCATCAATTCAGCAACGTTGAATGTCTGGAGGTCTTCCGCTGTGAACATCCCTTCTTCAATTCGAATGTTGGCCCTGAAAAGGGTCTTTAACTCCCAGATATCTTTTGTGATATTGTGGGATAGATCGTGAATTTCAAGCAGGTTTCCCCCTGCGATGGGGATCTGCTTTACCGGTTCTTCCATAATCTTTATTCCTTTTTCTGTTTCTCTCCGCGCCTCTGCGTCTCCGCGCGAGATTTCTCTTAAAGCATCTTCATCAGTCTTTGATGGATATTGTCAAAGCCCCCATTGGACATGATCAACAGGACATCTCCCGGCTTTGCCGTGTTTGCCATGGCTTCCAGCAGGCTGTCGGTGTTTTCAAAATAATAGGCGGACTTTTTCCTTCCCCGGAGATCACTCACAAGCCGGCGGGATGAAAAACGTTCGGCTTCCGGGATTTTTTCCATGAGGGGCGGTTCCGGGATCATGATCACGTGGGCCATATCAAAGGCGCCGGCGTAAGTACCTTGGAAAATGTTGCGTCTGCTGGAATTGGACCTGGGCTCAAAAACGGCTATCAATCGTCGATCCTTGTATTTTTCAGCCACCGCCCGAATGGTTTCTCTTACGGCCGTGGGATGGTGGGCAAAATCGTCCAGGATGAGGATGCCGTTTTTATCTCCTACAATCTCTTGTCGTCTTTTCACTCCCCTGAAGGTCTTCGCCGATTCTACGAGCCGATCGGATGGGATGCCGAAGACATGGGCCAGAACGGTCGTCGACAGTAGGTTGCAGACGTTATGCCTGCCATAAACAGGTGTTTCCAGCGTGAGGTATTTAGCGCCGTCTTTCACGACGGTTACTCTGGTGGATTTATCATCAACAACCAGGTCAACCGGCCGCCATCGGTTTTTATTGGAAAAGCCGTAGGTCTCCACCCTGCACTTGGCTGCTTTTATTTCGGATGCAGTGGTTGGATCATCCCCGTTGGCGATAAGCACACCTTCCGGCGGGATGATCCCGATCAGTTTTCTGAAGCTCTGTACCACGTGATCCAGGTCCCGGTAGATGTCCGCGTGATCAAATTCTATGCCCGTAAGGATGGTTGCCCATGGCCTGTAGTGGAGAAACTTGGGCCCTTTGTCAAAAAACGCCGTATCGTATTCGTCTCCCTCTATCACGAAATAGCGGCCGGTTCCCGACTTGAAATTTTTTTTGAAATTGAGTGGGATGCCGCCTATCATGAAACCTGGGTCCATGTCGGCTGTCTCCAGCGTCCATGCCGCCATGGAGGCTGTGGTCGTCTTTCCGTGCGTCCCGCTGATTACGATGGACCGCTTGTCTTTCAGGGCAAAATGTCCAATGGCCTGGGGAAAGGACAGATAGGGGAGCCGCAGACGTTCTAATTCCATCGCTTGCGGATTGTCTCTACTCACCACATTTCCCACGATAACCAGATCCGGGGCGGGATGAAGATGCCCGGGCAGATATCCTTCGAGGACCGGGATGTCAAGGGAATGGAGCAGATCGCTCATGGGGGGGTAAATATTTTTGTCGGATCCGGTTACGATATATCCTTTTGCTTTGAGCATTCCGGCAAGCGAAGCCATGCCGGTGCCGCAAATGCCCATCAAGTGAATATGATGAAGGTTTTCGGGTGCATTATTCAGGGAGGCTGAAAGGCCTCCCGGTTTTGGATGATTTTCGCATTCAGGCAATGTTTGCAAGACCTCCCGGCAGACAGTTCGGGTTGAAAAAATTAATGAAAAAATACTTGATGTTCTATTTTTGATGTTTTATACTTCAAGATTGTTAAAATTTCCATATTAAAGGAGTCTCCCATGTCGAGAGTATGTGATATTTGCGGCAAGAAACCTATTGTTGGATACAGTGTAAGCCATGCCCATAACAAAACCAAGAAGCGCTGGTATCCCAATCTTCAAAGCGTGAAATGCATCCGAGACGGACAAACGGTCAGAATTCGGGCATGCACCGGGTGTATAAAATCCGGGCATGTGGTGAAACCAAGAAAAATCGTTGTCCAGGCAACGTAAGTATCCTTCTGTTTTTATCCAATGTTTTCGAGACAACCTCTTTTTTGCCGGTTCTTTCCATGGGCCGGCAAAAAGGGGCGTTTTGAAGCTATCCCTTCCATTTAGACCCTCTTCACGATCAACACGCTTCTCACCTTTTTCAAGGCGCCCATGATTTCCTGAAGTTGACGATAGCTTTGCACTTCGATGGTAAACAGGGCAATCCCCTTGTTGTCCTCCGTACTCTTGGCTTCAACATGGATGATATTGGCGTCTTTCTGACTGATGACCATGCTGACGTCTGCCAGCATTCCTTTTCTTTCTATACTGATGATTTTTAATTTAGCCGTATAATCCTCCTTATCGGAGGTGTCCCAAGTGACATCCACGAGGTGATCGGAATCGATATCCTTCAGTTGCGTGCATATCTTTCGGTGGATCGAAATCCCTCTCCCTCTGGTGATAAATCCTACCACTTTTTCCCCGGGCAGGGGGTTGCAACAGTTGGCAAAACTGACCAACATGTCGCTCATCCCGTCAACCTTGATGCCGTGGTCTTTCTTAGGCCGTTTCAAACGGCTGACCACTTTGCCCACAATGCCCTGGGGTTTGTCCTTTTCGATGCCTAATCTGGGCTTGAGCCTCGTGATGACCTGTTTTGCTGAAATCTTGCCGAAGCCTATCTGGGCGATCAGCTCTTCGGTGGATTGAAAGGAAAGTTCCGCGGCTACCTGTGCCACATATTCGCTTTTCAACGGGTTTGTGACGGGGATATGCTCCTGTTGCAGAGCCTTTTCCAGGATGCTTTTGCCGAGGTTTATGCTGTCTGCTTTCTCTCCGGTCTTGATCCAGTGCCTGATTCTGGTCTTGGCTTTGCTCGTGGTAACGAAGTCAAGCCAGTCTTTGCTCGGGTGCTGTTTCGGAGAGGTAATAATTTCAACGATGTTTCCCGTTTCCAGTTTGCAGCGGATGGGGACCATCTTTCCGTTGATTTTTGCCCCCATGCATTTGTCGCCCACTTCCGAGTGTACACTGTACGCAAAGTCCACTACGGTGGCGCCTTTCGGGAAAGCCTTGACCTCCCCGTTTGGAGTGAAGACATAGACTTCATCGGGAAAAAGATCCATTTTCACCGTGTCTAAGAATTCCAGCGGGTCCTGCAGGTCCTTCTGCCAGTTCAAAAGCTGTTTCAGCCATTCGAACTGCGACTCGTCCGCCTTACCGGCGCGGCGTCCTTCCTTGTATCTCCAGTGGGCTGCAATGCCGGATTCCGCAACCCGGTTCATATCCCAGGTCCTGATCTGAACTTCCATCCTCTCTCCAAAAGGTCCGATCACGGTTGTATGCAGGGATTGATACATATTGGCCTTGGGAACGGAGATATAGTCCTTGAATCTTTTCTGAACCGGTTTCCAGATGGAGTGGATATGGCCCAACACCTCATAGCATTCCTTGATGGAATTCACGATGACCCTGAACGCGATAACGTCGTAGACCTGGTTCACATTCAGGTTCTGGTCAATCATCTTCTTGTAAATGCTGTAAGAATGCTTCTGCCTTCCCGTAATAGTGGCCTGGATGCCTACTTCGGCCAACTTTTCGGAGATCCGCTTTATGACTTCCTTTATAAATGTGTCAATTTCATCTTTTCTTTGGGAAGTCTCGTTTTTGATCTTTGTGTAGATTTCAGGTTCCAGATAATAGAGGCACAGGTCTTCCAGCCCTGATTTAATCCAGTGAATACCCATTCTTCCGGCCAGAGGGGCGTAAATATCCAGTGTCTCGGTGGCAATCAGCTTCTGTTTCTTTTCCGACTGGAAACCAAGGGTCCTCATATTGTGCAGCCTGTCCGCCAGTTTTACCAGGATCACCCGGATGTCGTTGGACATGGCCAGGATCATTTTCCTTACATTTTCGGCCTGTCTTAGTTCGCGATTCTTGAAGTGGATCTTGCTGATCTTCGTGACCCCGTCCACAATATTGGCGGTCTCTTCTCCGAAGAGGTCGGTGATCTCCTGCAGATCGGCGGGCGTATCCTCGATGACATCGTGGAGAAGTCCTGCCGCAATGCAAACAACATCCATCTTCAGCTGTGTGAGAATATAGGCAGCTTCGAGGAGATGGGACAGATAGGGCTCTCCGGAAAGCCGGATCTGGCCCTGATGCACCTTGGCGGAATAGACATAGGCCTTTTCAATGATGTCTATATCCGCCTTGGGATGGTATTCAAGTACCTTGGAGGTAATGTCAGTTAAGCGAATCATACAGGGCTTTTATTCTGTCTTTCATGTGAGAGGCGATGTCGCGTATGGGGATCAAAATGTTTTCCGTTTCGGTCCTTTGTTTTACTTCAACGGTCCCTGTTTTGATTCCTCTGGATCCTACCGTTATTCGCAGCGGGATGCCTAAGAGGTCGGCGTCTTTGAATTTTACCCCCGCCCGCTCATCCCGATCGTCCAGGAGGACATTCATGCCTAATTCGGAGAGGTCGGCGTGAATCTTTTCAGCGGCCTCCGTCACAGCCGCGTCATGCATTTGCAAAGGAAGAATTGTCACTTCAAAAGGCGCAATGGGAACCGGGAATACGATGCCGTTCTCATCGTTGTTCTGTTCAATGGCGGCTGCCACGATTCTTCCCACACCGATGCCATAGCATCCCATGATAATCGGTTGCTCTTTTCCCTCTTCGTTCAGAAAAACCGCATTGAGCGCCAGGCTGTATTTGGTCCCCAGTTTGAATATGTGGCCTACCTCAATACCCCTTCCGAAGGCAATGTCTCCGCCGCATCTGGGGCATCTGTCCCCGGGCATGATGGTTCGGAGATCTCCGAAGAGATTGACCTGAAAATCCCGATCGAACCTTACCCGTTTCAAGTGCAGATCTTTCCGGTTTCCCCCGGTCACGAAATCATGCATTCCCTTCAGTGCGTTGTCGGCGACAATCCTGATTTTCAGCCCCACCGGTCCGGCGAACCCCACAGGCGCCCCCGTGATTTCTCGGACAATAGATTCGGCAGCCATTTCAACGCTTTGTGCGCCAAGAAGGACCTTTAGTTTTGCCTCGTTCAGCTCATGGTCTCCTCGGGTAAGCACGGCCAGCGGTTCTTTGCCATCCACGATGACGAGGAGTGTCTTCACCAGCTTGTCCGGTGCAATATGAAGAAAGTTGGTGACTTCTTCCACGGTTTTCACGTCCGGCGTTTGGACTTCTTCCAACGGACCTGTTTCCCCATGGTGGACGGCATCGGAGGACTGTGCTTCAAAAGCGATTTCGGCCCTCTCCAGATTAGCGGCGTAGCTGCATTGGGCGCAATTGATGATTTGATCTTCACCGGTTTCCGCCAGCACCATGAATTCGTGGGAATAGTTCCCTCCTATGCTTCCCGTGTCCGCCTCAACAGCCCTGAATTTGAGCCCGCATCTCTCAAATATCCGCGAGTAGGCGTCAAACATCTTCCGATAGCTGTCGTTGGCGCCGTCTTCATCCACATCGAAACTGTAGGCGTCCTTCATGATGAATTCACGGCCTCGCATGAGTCCGAATCTGGGTCGTATTTCATCCCTGAACTTGGTCTGAATCTGGTAGAAGTTTATGGGCATCTGTTTGTAAGAATGGATTTCTTTTCTCACCAGATCGGTGATGACCTCTTCATGGGTAGGTCCGAGACAGGCATCCCGGTCATGCCGGTCTTTGAATCGCAGGAGTTCTTTTCCGTAGTAATCCCATCTGCCCGACTCCTGCCATAATTCGGCCGGTTGCACGGCGGGCATGAGAATTTCCACGGCGCCCGCGCGATCCATCTCTTCCCGGACAATCTTCTCTACATTTTTTATACACCTGAGACCGGCGGGAAGGTAGGTGTAGATCCCGGAAGTCAGTTTTCTGATCATTCCCGCGCGAACCATCAACTGGTGACTGATCACTTCAGCATCCGACGGCACTTCTTTTTGCGTGGGGATGAAATATTGTGAAAAGCGCATAGTTATTCAATCCTTTCTTTTCCATTCTTTACAAGGTCCATCACTTCGGCGATCAATACGTCCGCCAGTTCATTTTCCGGAATTTTTTTCACTACTTTTCCTTTCTTGAATAAAATTCCCTGTTCCCTTGCCCCGGCAACGCCCACATCCGCTTCCCTTGCCTCGCCCGGCCCGTTGACGACGCAGCCCATAATAGCCACCTTCGGGGATTCCCGCAGCCCCGAGAGGGCGGTCTCCACTTTTTCCACCAGGGAAAACAGGTCTATTTCACACCGGCCGCATGTGGGGCACGATATGATTTCAGGGCCCCTGCTCCGCAATTCAAGGGAGCGCAGGATCTCATAGGCAACCTTGATCTCTTCCACGGGGTCCCTGGTGAGCGATACGCGAAAGGTGTCTCCAATGCCATGGGCAAGCAGGTATCCGATCCCTATGGCGCTCTTTACGGTTCCCGCAATCAGGGTGCCTGCCTCCGTAACTCCCAGATGAAGCGGATAAGACACGCGTTCGCTCAATAGTTCATAGGCCGCAATGGTGTTTCGCACGCTGGAGGATTTAAGGGATATCTTGATCAGGCGGTAATCCAGACTTTCCAGATATTCCACGTGCTCCATCGCGCTTTCCACCATGGCTTCCGGGGTGGGACCTCCGAATTTTTTCAGGAGTTCTTTGTGAACGGAACCTGAATTTACCCCGATCCTTATGGGGACACTCCTATCGCGTGCAAGATCCACCACTTTCTTCACCGCTTCGCGGCTCCCGATATTTCCGGGATTAATCCTCAGACCGTCCGCTCCGGCCTTGAGGACCCCGAGAGCGAGACGGTGGTCGAAATGGATATCCGCGATTAACGGGGTTTTTACTTTGGTCTTGATCTCTCGAAAGGCAGAAACCGCTTCCTGGTCGAGAATGGCCAACCTGACGATTTCACATCCGGCATCCGCCAGTCTTTCAATCTGATGAACGGTCGTCTGAATATCTCTCGTATCGGTATTCGTCATGGACTGTACGGCGATGGGTGCGTCTCCACCGATAGGGATATCTCCCACATGAATCCGGATCGTTTTTTTTCGTTCTATTTGCAACGGCATCTATTTCCTCTATTAATACAAAAACATCGGCTTGCCGCTCACGTGCATTACCTTCGGGCGGTATTCTCCTACGTCGTAGAGTTCCCTTACATCCACCCGTTTCTGTCCCGTGGTGATGATGCTGAGCGGAATGTCCGTGTACGTGCCCCGGGTTAAAGCCACGAGCCGACCGAAAGTGCCTTTTAAAAACAGGTCCAGGGCCATGTTCGCATAATTGACTGCAACCATCAGGTCCAGGGAATCGGGTGCTCCGCTTCTCATCAGATAGGAAAGCCTTTGGTTTAACACATCCTCACCGGTGAGTTTTTTCAGGACCTCACCGGTTTCTTCCCCGATGCCGCCCAGTCTTCGATGACCGTACGCATCCGATTCTCCGGTCATGAACATGTCTCTGCCGGTCATTTTCGCGCCTTCGGATATGGTAATCATCACATAGTTTTTCGGGTTGGCCTTTTTGTCTTTTATAATCAGTTTGGCCAGTTTCTCCGGATCGAAGGGAACTTCGGAAATAATGGCCCTCTCCACGCCGGCGAGATAGGCGGAGATCAGGGATGTCTCGCCGCAATAGCGACCGAAGAGTTCTATGACGGCGATTCTTTCGTGGGAACCGGCACAGGTTCTGAGTGCATGGATAAAGCCGACCCCTCGGGTAATGGCCGTTGAAAAACCGATGCAGTAGTCGGTGCCGAACACATCATTGTCCATGGTCTTGGGGATGCCGATGACGGGAAACCCTTCACGGTGCAGGCGTTCCGCAAAACTCAGGGTGTCATCTCCACCAATGGGGATCACGGCATCGATTTGCAGAGTTTCAAGATTTTTGATGCAGTGGGCGGTGAAGTCATGTTTCTCTTCCTCTTCTGAAAAAGCGCTTTTGAGAAAATCCGGCGCACTTTTTCTTTTTGTGGCACTGGGATTTGTTCGCGAAGTGTGCAGAAAGGTTCCTCCTTCTCTGTCTATGGTCCTGACGTCGGGAGGTGTGAGCTCCTGAATGCAGCTCGTCATCGATTCCTTATCGTCGGGATTGTATTCCAACAAACCTGCCCAACCCCTTCGTATGCCAAAGGTTTTAATTCCTTCGCTTGCTGCTCGGTAAACAATGGCTTTTATGCATGGATTAAGACCGGGAACGTCGCCGCCCCCGGTCAGAACGGCAATAACCGGTTTCTTTTTTGATCCTGTTTTCATGATCCATCCTCCTGTTCGGATAGTAAGCAGAATGAAATACCTTCAAACAAAACAAAGTAGAAAAACGGGGCTACCCTGTCAAGATGATTCCGTGAAGTTCAATAACCCCAGTACATATAATTCCAGGGACCCCGGGGGCTCCATGGTCCGGGCATGGGATACCGGAAATAGGGCTCTATGGGGCGAGGCTGTTCAGGTTTTTCCCACAAGTGAATTTCCTTATTTTTCACTCAAGGTGCATGTGAAAGAAAATATTCCCGCCAGGACCTGATCCTCTTGGCTGTTTCCACGGATACTGGTTCTGAACGGAGAGACACGGGTTTAAGGCACTTCTCCAAGAATCCGTTGAGTCCGTCCGTGAGAATGGTTACTTTGGGAAAACCCATTCGGAACAATCCGTCGCGGGCCCGGGCCTGCTGGGCAATGTTGTTTGAATAAAGGACAATCATTCCGTTTCCTCCGTTTTCCGCCACAAAGGTGGGAAGATCCGACGGCTGCACATTCAAGGCGCCTTTGAGATGGAAGGTCCGGTAATCCGATTCCGGCCGTATATCCACCACCGTTATGGCCGTATCTCCATTCAACAGACGGTCCGCCAGTTCTTCCGGGCTTATGGTTTCCTGGACCGATGAAAGATCCGCTTCAGAATCCGCTGAAGGGATGTCGGAGGAAGCCTGGGGTTCAGAATACTGCAAGGAGAGCAGGGGGATGCTGACGGCGGCTGCCAGCAGGAGGAGGCAGAAAGACTTGAGGAACGGGCTGTTCCAATAGGCCCCCCCTTTTTCAGGATTCTTTATTCTCTCCACGTATTCCGCCATCCAAAAACAGAAAACGGCCATGGCGGTAAAGAGCAGGATAAAACTGTTCTCAGATATCCTCAGACTATTGTAAATGAAAGCAAGACCCGGTTCATCAAAACTTGCCTGGGTGCTCTGTCCCCAGGTATAGAGAGGTTTGATGACCGGAAAGAGCTCATTGAACAGGATGCTTCCCAGAATGGCCCCTCCGAGGTAAACCAGTGCATCCATTTTCCCGGAAGCGAGACCCACCATGGCGGTCCCGGGGCACCATCCGCTTATGGCGAAGCCGACGCCAAAGAGCAGACCGCCGACGATGAAGGCCCCATAGAAAGTTTTCAAGGTATAGATCTGGGTCGAAATGTCCAGTAGTCCTATGAAAGAAAAAAAGGAAAGGCCCAGCATGGCCACGATCAGCGCCGTAAACATGACTTTAAGCACGGCCATATCCGTGAAATAGAAGATACCGCTGATCCTTCGCGAGCTGCCGAAACCGGCCCGTTCAAGGGCCAGGCCGAAGAAAAATCCGATTACCAAGGAGGCGAAAAAGGCCTCTCCGCTGTTTAGTGCGTCAAGCCCGTAGAAGGTATTCATCAGTGCCACTGCCTCCTGACAAAATAAGCCGCCATGTACCCTCCCGCGAAGACGCAGGCCATGAAGACCAGGCTGCCGGTAAGCAAAAGGGCGCTCCCCGAAAGTGCCTGTCCGGAGGTGCATCCTTGCGCCAGACGGGCTGCAAAACCTGAAAGGATGCCCCCGATAAGGGCGAGGCTCAACCTGAGGCTTCCCGATGCGGTTTTGCCTTTTTCAATGCCAAAGAGAGTCCGCCGGGACAGGACCGATGAAAAAAGACCTCCCAGGAAAACGCCTGCAAGCAGGTAGACAAGATAATAGGAAAGAGGATTCTCCCCCCATTTTCCGAAGTAGGCGCTGGAAAGGGTGTGTGTCTTGGCGACCATTCCTTCAAGGAATGCTCCCAATCGCGCTATGCCGCCGGAGGCGCCCAGTCCGGTTCCCAAAACAAGGAATGCGGATAGAAGCGTCAGCCCCAGCAGTACACCTGCCAGGTAGGGGTTTCCGTAGGGTTTGGGGTTGGTCCGTTTGGGGTCCATTTTTGATGTCTCCGGATCTTCTCAGAAGGTTAACAACCTGCGTCTGGTCTTTCAGGTCTTTCAGGCTTTTTAGTCGGAGGTTTCGGCTGTGCCTCTGTTTCTTCCTGAGCAGGAGAGACGGTTTCGGCCGCCGGCTTTTCTTCCACGGCCGATGCATCGGATGATCCTGCCGCTGCCGGTGCAATGCCTCTGGATTCGGACCAGTAGGCTTCGAGCCCGCCATAAAGAACCTTGATCGGTCGTTCCGTCTTCTGGGAAAGGATGCCGCCGACGGCCATGGCGATCGATCCATCACGATCCACCAGGACGAGTGGCCCCGCTCCCACAAGAAACCCCGGGTCCGAGATCAGGTCCGCCACATGAATGTTCAGGGCGCCCGGCAAATGATAATCGGCAAAGTGCTCCGCGGGTCGGATGTCCACTATTTCGAAGGAGCCTGGCAGATCCATGATAAGCCGTTTGAGTTCCGCGGTGGAAATCCTGTCGGGGAGTCTGACTTGCTTCTTAGGCGCCGGACCGGTTTCAGAGCCTTTTTTGGCCGACTCGTAGACCGGCAACCCTGCATCGATCCAGGCCTGGCTGCCTCCCTTGAGATTACGGGGCATCTTGAAGCCTTTTCTTTCGAGGATGCCCACGGCCATGCTGGAACGGTAGGCGGAGTTGCAGACCGTGACCACCGGCTGAGAAGGATCGAGCTGGCTGGAAAGTTCCGACAGATGATTGAGGGGTAGATTCAGCACGGTTCCGATCCGCAAGGCCATCCACTCCGGAGGAAGTCGAACGTCCACGATGACCGGCGCCTCTCCCTTCTGCATTAAGTCGTAGAGTTCCTTCGGTGTGACAGGGTTGCTCACCATAACCTGCATACCGGCCTTTTTCCAGTCTTCCATGGTGATGATTTCCGGGGAGTACCCGATGCGGTGGAGCCTGAAAAGCCCTTCTTTCAGCTCTTCTTTGTCTCCCACCAGGACCAGCCGGGCGTCCCAGGGGACCATGATCCCCGTCCATGTCTCCAGTTTTCCCCGCAGTGCGATGTTGACGGCATTGGGAATGTGACCTGCCTCATATTGGGATGCATCCCGCAGATCCACCACATAGAAAGATTCCGGTCTTGTCAGGTCCATGACGGGAGCTGTTTCAGAGGGCAGAGGCGCATTCCAATTTATCAGGGGAGGCCCCTGTTTATTCATGGCGGCGTTGTGTTTGAAATACTGGGGCGCTTCCGGGAGGTCCTGGATCAGAGCGGCGATGAATTCTCCCTTTTTCTTATTCTGAAGATAGGGGTTGGAGGCTTTTTCCGCCCCGATGGTGCTGAGAGGTTTGTCGGAGAGGTGGGCGCCGCACAGGGAGCCGGCCCCGTGGGCGGGGAAGATTTTTACGCCGTCATCCAGCTTGGAAATTTTTTCGGTCCATGAGTCAAAAAAGGCGGAAGCCAGCCATGCGGCGGAAGCGGTTCCCCCCATGAGATCCGGTCGGCCCACGCTGCCTACGAAAAGCACGTCTCCTGTAAATACGAGCTCCGGAACCTTCGGGTTATCAGGCCCGTACACGAGTCCGCACATGCCGTCCGGCGTATGCCCGGGGGTTTCGATGAACTTGACGACGGCTTTTCCGACGCGGATCTCGCTGCCCTCTTTTAACGGTTCAAAAGGATACTTTACGCCGCTGATGTGACTCTGATAAATGGGACATTTTACCGCGTTGACCAGTTCCATGTGCCCCGCTACAAAATCCGCATGGGAGTGGGTTAGATAAACTCCGATGATTTTGAACCCTTCTTTTTTGGCGATGTCCAGAAAAATGGAAATATCCCGGGATGGGTCCACCACCAGGGCCTTCCCTTCGCTCACCAGCATATAGGAATAGATGGAGAGTACGGGAAGTTCCAACTGGATCAATTGAAATCCCGGGAATCGGTAGGTATCCACGATGTAATACTTGGAGGCATCCACGCCGTGCGTGGCGGATTCCGAGTCCTTGATCTCCGCGGCCATGACTCCTGGATGGTGTGCGAAAAGCAAAAGAAGGCAGAAAAGCAGAGAGCCGACCAGTTTGTTGCGGTTTAGCATGTCTTGTAACCTCTTTTATTTATCATTTAGATTGAAAAAACGGAACCATGTTCCCATCATAATACACAACGCATACAGGTCAAGAAAATTCAGACCGCAAGAAAACATGCGCGGAGCGATTCTAATGGCTCGACAATGGTGCTGGTCGTGGCTATTTTTTCAGAATTCAGATTGATCGGGTTTTGGGTAGGATTCAGAAAAAGAATGGAAACCTGCCTGCAAAGGGGGAAAAATGAAAAATAATCAGATTCGCGCCGCACTTTTTTGCCTGTCCGTTTTTCTTATGGCGGGTCTTGGAACTACCGTTGGGCATGCGGGTGCCATGGATCTCATAAGCACGCTCACAAGTACGTTGGGGATTACGGAAAAGCAAGCCGAAGGGGGAACAGGCGCACTGTTTCAGAATGCAAAAGAGAACCTGAGTGCGGAAGATTTGAAAAAGGTGTCCGATGTGGTTCCCGGCATGGACAGCTACCTTGCCGCCGCGCCGAAGGCGGAGTCGAAACCCGGCCTTGAAGGGGCTCTCGGAAATACCCTGTCGTCTCTTGGAGGCGGCGCTGCAAAGGCGGGAAATCTGCTGGATCTGAACAGTGCATTTTCCAAACTGGGAATGGATTCGAGCACCCTCGGCAAATTTGTCCCCATAGTCCTCGATTTTGTACAATCGGAGGGCGGACAGAGTGTGGTGGGGCTCTTGAAGGGGTTGTGGCAATAGACGCCGTATTTAATTTGTTCCCACATAAACCGGTCTGAAAGACTCTTCATCCCTTTGAAGGGCTTTTTCGAGGACGGACAGCATCCTGTCCCGATCTTCCGGCATTTTGCCGCGGATATCCACGTAATTGGTATAATGGTCGCTTGTGATTTCGGATGTGACGTTCAGCCGACGAATGATCTCCATGGTTTCCCGGATCACCTCGTGGGGGGAGAGGATTTGAAAGTCGCCTTTCCGGATCTGATGAAGCAGCAGCGTGTTGATCTTTGGAAGAAAGGTGCGAAACCGGATATAATCAGGATTGATGGCGTTTAATGTGCGTGCGGTCTCTGTTGCGTGCGCTTCGGTTCTCTCTTTTCCGCCAATCCCGAGAACTACATACTCGCTCAGAGAGATACCCGCTTCTCTTACCCAGATCCCTGCCTGAATCTGTTCCGCTGAGTCGGTTCCTTTCTTTATCCTGGCAAGCACTTGATCGTCGCCGCTTTCAAGCCCCACATGGATGCGTGTGAGCCCCGCATCTTTCAATTGGACAAGATCGTCAGGCCCTTTCAGGTAGATGTACCTGGATGATCCGTAGACGGTAATCCTTTCGAGGCCGGAAAAAAGGGCGCGTGCATGGGCGCAGACCCGAGCCAGGTCTTGGGTGGGCATGGCGATTGTGTTGCCGGCGGGCAAAAAGAGGGTCCGGATGACGGATCCATAGTTTTTTTTCGCTTCCTCCAGGTCTGCCAATATTTCCGGTACGGGCCGCACCCGGAAATGCGGTCCTTTCTTGTAAACCATGCAGAATGTACACTTGTTGTGAGGGCATCCGATGGTTGCCTGAATCAGAAGGCTGTCCGCCTCGCTCGGCGGTCGGTATATGGGGCCTTCATAGCGCATGAGCAAATTTACCCTGATAACTTACTGTTTTTTTGTGTCTTATGGCCTGGCGCCCGTTACTTGTCACTGGGCATTTGCTCTTTAGGGGTGAGGTCTTCATCCTTTTCCTGTTCCCGAGGCCCGTCCGCTCGGTCTGCTTTTTCCTCCGAGAGGAAAAAGTCCGTCAAATTCGTCAATTTTCCATAGCAAACCAGCCTGTCTCCGGGATTTATGGTGGTGGAGGCATGGGGGAATGGGATGTTTCCATGGTCTCTTTCGATGGAAAGCACCATGATTTCATGCTTGCTCAATTCCGAATCCCGCAAGTCTTTCCCGATGATTCGGGACTCAACCCCCATGAGAATTCGGGCTACCCCATATCCATCGCCCTGGTCCAGCACTTCTTCCACGAGCATGTCCCGCATGTGAAGAATCCTTCTCACCAGCCGGCTTAGCCTTCTCCTTAATCTTGTGGCAAGGGATCGCTGGGAGGCAATTTTGTAAAGCAGGAAAATGGATGCGGCGATGATCGCAAGATTCATGGGAATATCTATCGCTTCTGTCTTCCTGAGGGAGGAAGCAAATGTGGCGACAAGCGATACGAGGCCCGCATTTCCAAGAATCATAAGGGTCATGATGATTCTGCGCCTGCGTGGATGGTTCACCACGGATTCCGCTTCCCGGGTGGTAAAACCGGTTCCGGAAAATGCGGAGAGTGCCTGGAATTTCGCGCGGGATTTTTCCAGCCCGGTGAGTTGCAGGGCGATTCCGCCCATAATCACAATGATATAAATAACGCAGATGACGATGATCAACAGGGCGATATGCATGACGATTCTCCCTCCCGTGATTTCACATTAAACCGTAATTTTGAAATCTAAGGCTACGAGAGTTCAAGGTCAAGAAAAACCCTCCGACCTCGTGATTAGTTGCAGGCATTAAGCTACTGTGAGGTGAGTAATTTTACTGAGAGTTTCGATTGAGTATGGAAGAAAGGGACAGGTTCGTGGCAAATATCATTGGCGACACTCTGAAAGAAGGTGAGCATGGGGTCCTGTTTATGGGCGCTTTTCACCAGGTGATTCATTATCTTCCGGAAGGCATAGAGATCCGTGAAGTGAAAAGTGTAAAAAAAATAGGAGATTATTTCAAACTCCCGATTTCCGGCCACGACAAAGAACAATTCGAAAAACTGTCCGGCTATATGATATCTCCCGTCTCTTCAGGGGAAAGCTCCTTTTCAGCCGATTCATCCCCCGCCCTCTAAACCGCATACATTTTTTCCTTTTAGACCGGCTCCGGTTTCCTTTTATCCTTGCGGCCAGGCGGGATCTTCCCTTGACTATCCGACTGGAACCGGGATAACATCATTCGGGAATCGGTCTTTTATTTTCAATATTTATCCTATATCCTGAAATAGCTGACGGCATGGATGAAAATATTCTCATCGCGGACGACGAGGAAGCGATTCAAAAACTGCTGGCCAAATTCCTCCAAAAAGAAGGCTTTTCGGATAACGCAAAACGGAGCTGTGCCGGCAAAAAATCTCTCAATTCCGGACAGGTTTCAACATACAGAATGTCCAGATGTTGCCGACTCCGCCCGCCTGCTTGACCCAACCGGCAAACCGATCGGTCCGGATCCCTTCCATCAGGTGGGGAATGTACAACGGGATAGATGGAAGATCCGCCGCAAGCATTTCTTGGAGTTGCAGCACAATCCGTCTTCTTTCCTGGAGATCAAGTGTTTCCGCCTGGAGATCGGCCAGCTTGTTGAATTCGGCGTTGTTATAGCCGGTGTAGTTCCACTGGTTCGGGACATCAGGAGAGGACTGGAAAAATCGCCTCAGGTAATCGGGATCCAGTGACAGGCCCGTCCAACCCATGATAAACATATCGAAATCTCTTTTGGATTTGACCCGGGTTAGAAGGCTGTTGAACGACATGGCGTCCCAAGAAAGAGGGATTCCAAAATCATCCAGCCACCCCTGTATGACCTTCCCCGTTGCCGCCGCCTCCGTATCGTAATAGGCAGGAGGTGTGATAAGCGTCAAAGGAGGCACGGCCTTGCCGTCAGGTCCTCTGAGGCCTTTCCCTTTTTGCGGCGATCCGCTCGAATCCAGAGGAGGAACCTCCCAGCCATACCCGGCGGCAGTGAGAATGCCATGGGCTTCCCGGGTCCGCCGCTTTCGATCCATCCCTTCGCCATAAGTTGGCGTGTTTGAATCGTAATAGAAGGTATTGGACGGCGGAACAAAGGTATCGAACCTCTGGCCGTGGTCGTGAAGTATCCGTTTGATAAGAAAATCCTTGTTGATGAGGTAGACCACGGCATGCCGAAAGGCCGGATCGGACATGGGGGATTTTCGAAGGTTGAAACCGAGATACCGGTATCCCTGTTCCAGCGTCATGGGAATACTGATATCCGGGTTAGGAACAAGATCTTTTACAAAGCCCTGGCTGATCCCTTTCCAGAGAAAATCGACTTTGCCTTCCTGCAGTGCCAGTGTTGCGGCAGGAAGAACGTCAAAGATCTTAAACATGACGCCATCAACATAGGGACCCAGTGTGCGGCCGGAAATGGTCTTTCCCCGACCGAAAAAATGGTCGTTTTTCACCAGCAGGATGTATTTTCCTCTTTTCCGGGAGGAAAACTTGAACGGTCCAAGTCCAGTGGGCTCAGAGACCTGGTGGGTCTCTATCATTTTCGATGCCCCCAGCAAGGCTGGACCTTCTTCACGCTTCGCACCTCCCGGATCTTCCAGTTTCTTCCCGGCATCCCTGATCAATGATTCCCATTTCTTTTTCTGCACGATCCAGGTGCTCAGGGTTCGTCTCGGAAAAACGGCCATCGGTCTCTTAAGCGTTATCCTGACCGTGGCTTTATCCAAGGCTACAATATTTTCAACAAATTCCCAATAGGCGTAGTACCTCGGAATGTGAAATTTCTTGAATGTCTCCCCGGTAAAGACCACATCTTCAGCGCTGAAATCAGAGCCGTCATCCCATTTCATCTCCCTCAGGTGAAACGTGATCGTTTTGTTCTCACGGTCATAGACCGGCAGGTCTTTTGCAAGCCAGGGAGTTAAAGTCTGGGTGTCGGGATCCACGAGATAAAGCGGTTGGTAAATGAGTCCAATGACCTTTTTTGTCCAGGCGTCGCTTGACTGGAACGGATTCAGGTTTTTGGGTTCTTTAAAAATTGCGACGTTGAGATAGTCACTGGCCATAACCGGAACCGGCTCGGTGATTAAGGTCACGAACGTCAAACAGAT
>JBBSAR010000031.1:0-17798 GCA_038252125.1 Desulfatiglandales bacterium | reverse complement strand
TATCCTATACACGGATGGAACGTCTCTCGGTCGGGGCTTTCTGGAGTCGACCGGCTGGGTGGACTACCGAAAACAGCTCCTTCAGATTGCCGGGATGCCCGAAACGGAGGAAATGATGAAACTCATTGATATTCGATTACCCTCCAATGAGTTGGTGCAGGAGTCCATGAGTTTCCTTTCAATCCCGGAAAACATCGAGACACTGAATGAAACGCTCTCCCAATGCAAGGGCCGGCCTGGAAAGTTTTAAGGCAGTGAACAGCTCAACACAAATGGAAACAAGAGAAGGAATGAGAAAATGAAAAGATTCGTAATTGCAGTGCTGGCAGGTCTTCTAAGTTCGGCGATACTTTCCGCATCGGCACTGGTTCAGTTGAATGGGATAATCAGATTAAGCTGCCATGGGAAGAGCCAAAAGTTCTTTCCAGGAAAGCGCTTTGTCGAGAATCCCCAGATAAACGGCTGGAACCTGTTTTGTAGTGAAATGAGAACGTAGAAAGTTATGCACCACCCAATAGACATCAAGCGTTCTCTGAAGGCCCGTTCCACTTTTCGCATATGTGTTGGTCCTTCTGCGAAATGTAGAATTTCTCCGGCGAAGGGAGCTATTGAAAGCTTCGCAGTGATTGGCATGGATATCTCCGTTTTTGAGATCCTGCACAGTGTCTGGATGCTCAGGATGCGGCGCTTGATATTTGGACCGCTTTGGTCCTCTTTTATGTGATTGCGAGCCCTTGTTCTTCACCCTGACCTTTACTCCTTTTTTTAAAGTTTTACGTGGACGTCCCTTTTTGCCATTGCGGATCACTTCATGGCATATATCGAACAAAACATTGCCATATCGACGCTCACCATCCATGATCAAAGAGAGGTTCTGCGTTTGGTTGACGAGTCGTTCCAAGGTTCCCAGGGCTTTTTTGAATAGTTTACGGTCCTTCCTGCCGCATCTGAGCTCCCAAATAAAGCGGCTGGCCCTGTCCATGAGTACAACGGTCCAGCCTATGGACTCATCGGGGGGGGCATTCTTCCTGACCCGTGTGTAGACCTCATCGCCTTCGTGGCATCTGTTTTCTGCTTCATCTCCCTGCCGGTTGGCGCGCAGGAAGATCTTAAACCCCAAATACTGGTGGATCAGGCCCTGGTTACTCTGAACAATTTTGTTGCTGAGGCGGATATGACCTGGTTTCTTTCTCCCGGGCGCATCCGTTTCTTGATTTTTGAGAAACTTGCTCCGGAAGGAGCTTTTTTTATTGCGGAATGTTTCCTGTTTCATTATTCCTATTCCGGGCCATGTGAGATCAGTAAAAATGGTAAATGCACATTTACTAACAGATAATATAAAAGGGAAATAATGGGAACATGCGTGTGATGACTTTTAATCTGCGGTTTGAAAACGACCGCGACGGAGAAAACGGCTGGCAATATCGACGCTCCTTGGTCCTGGAAGTGATCAGGAAATATCGCCCTTCGATTCTGGGGACACAGGAGGGCATGCGGAGTCAGTTGAACTATCTTGAAGCAAATTTAAAGGACTATCATATGCATGCACCTTTACGCGTGTGGGATGATACCTCCCAGTATCCTACCCTCTTTATTGAGAAGGAATGTTTTGAGGTCCTCGGAGGGGAGGAATTCTGGCTCTCAAAAACCCCCGAGGTGCATCGAAGCAAGAGCTGGAACAGCGCGTTTCCCCGCATGATGAGTTACGCCCATCTAAAAGATCGGAAAACCGGGGAGCGTTTCTCCGCCTGCGTTACACACCTGGATCACATAGGGGAAGAGGCACGCCTGAAACAGGCCACGATCATCAGCCGTTGGGTTCATCAAAATGACGCCCCGGTGATCCTCATGGGCGACTTTAACGACGCCCCCCGTTCGCCTGCCCATGGCCTGCTGGCGGGAAGAGAATCGGGGCTCGCGGATTCCTGGGAGGCCCTGAAACGGGACGAGGATGAGGAGAGCTTTACCCATCACGGGTTCACCGGTGTTCCGGAGAAGAACCGGATCGACTGGATACTGGCAACCCGGCAATGGATGGTTAAAAACGCCCGTATCGTTCGTGAACCCTTTGAAGGCCGGTATCCTTCCGATCATTTTCCCTACTATGTTGATCTGGAGTGGAAACCTGAAGAAAGCTAAAAACTGCCCTTTCTTATTTGAAATAGTTGGGAAGAAAGAGGCTCAGAGCGGGACAGTAGGTGATGAGGACAAGGGCCAGCAGGAGCAGGACCAGGAAGGGGAGGGTGGCCCTGTACAATTGGACCACCGGACGGTCGAAACGGGAACTGGCGATGAAGAGATTCAGACCCACGGGAGGGGTATTATAGCCTATGGCGAGATTGGTCAGAAAGATGATCCCCATGTGAACCGGATCGATGTCGAAGCGCTCCGCGAGCGGAAGAATGAGCGGGACTACGACCAGGATGGCGCTGAATATGTCCATCATACAGCCCACGAGAAGAAGGAAGATATTGAGAAGAATCAGAAACCCGATCTTGTTGTCCATCAGTCCTTCCATAAAGGAGAGGATCTTCATGGGGATGAAGGCGTCTACAAGATAGTTGGTAAAGGCCAGGGCAGCCCCTAAAATAATCATGATCCCCCCGACCATTTTCATGCTTTCTACCATGATTTCCGGAAGCTCTTTTATCAGCGTGAGCTCTTTAAATATTATGGTTTTCAGGAGGAGAACGTAGACGACCGTCAGGGCCGCGGCTTCCGTGGCCGTGCACAGGCCCGAGTAGATCCCGGCAAGAATGAGGAAAGGAATAGGCAGTTCCCAGGCTGCCCCTTTCAAGGCGCCAAGGAATTCCCCCGCGGAAAAACGGGGCCGATCCAATTTCCATTTTTTTCCCATATAGATGGAATAAAGGGATGGAATCCCGATGACTATAATCCCCGGGATGAGCCCTGCCATGAAAAGCTTTTCGATGCTGGTTCCTGACACGAAACCATAGAGTATAATGGGAAGGCTCGGCGGGAAATGGAGCCCAAGAGACCCTGAAGTGGTCATGAGGCCAAGGGCGAAGTTTTCCCTGTAACGCTCTGAAATAAGGGCCGGATAGAGCAATCCTCCCAGGGCGATGATGGTGATTCCGGTAGCTCCGGTCAGGGCCGTGAAAAAAGAGCAGGTAACCAGTGCCACCACCCCCAAGCCTCCGGGAAGCCATCCCAGCAGGCTTCGGGAAAACCGTACAAGCCGGGCGGAAGTCCCTCCCTGAGAAAGGAGGTATCCGGCAAAGGCAAAAAGAGGAATAGCCAAAAGAATGGGCGCATTGGCAAGGCGCACCATTTCGATGGGAATGGCAGCAAATTCCACGCCATTGGAATAAAGCCCCAGAAGGGCGGCGCCTATAATTGCGATGAAGAGGGGAAGACCGGAGATGACCAGAATAATAAGGAGGAGTACCAGGGCGAATATCATATCGGGGGCCTCCTTACGGCTTGGATTCCCTGGTCGATAGCCCTGAGCGTGAAACGGGTGAGGAGCAGGGCGAATCCGGCGGGAAGGATGATCTGCCCCGTCCAAGTGGGCAGGGAAAGGAACATATCTCCCCCGAATTCCATTTCCATGCTCAGATAGTCCATGCTCACTTTGACCATGGTGGCACAAATTGCCGCGCATGCAATGGAAAGGATACAGTCCCGAAGGGGAAGCCAGGCTGGAGGGAGGATGGTTGCAAATAGATCGATCTGAATATGTTTGCCGTCCCTTGTCAGCAAAGAGGCGCCCAAAAAGGTGATCCAGAGAATGAGCAGTCTGACGAATGGTTCGGACCAGTCGATCTGTCCCATGAGGTTGTTGGCCCAGGATAGATGTCCATGGGTATAAAGCCCCCGCAAGACCACCTGTAAAAAGGTGAAGATCACCATAAGCCAGAGCATGGTAATGATGAGACATCCTTCAATTCTGGCAAGAATTCTGTCGATGAGTTGCAATACAATCATGTAATGCTCCAAATCCGGCATCGGGGTTTTGTTTAACTTTGAAAAGACCATATCGGTTCAGCGAAACCATTCCGTCACCAGGTCTTTTTTGATAGCATCAGAACACCATCATGCATATTTTAGAAAGTTGATCAATCTATTTTGGCAACCTATTCGAAAGCACCGGCAGGAATGGAGTCACAAGACCTTGTGACGGAATGGATTTCCTGAATCTCAAATTCTAATATTGCACGAAAAGAGAGGAGACGACATGCCTTCAGTGGACCTCAGTCTGATTGGGAAAAAGAGTGAACCGTTTGTTTTTGAATATACCTGGAAGGATGTGGCCCTGTATGCCCTGGGGGTTGGCGCTTCCGCCGAAGAGCTTCCATTTGTTTACGAGGGCGTTCCCGGCGGAATAAGGGTCCTGCCGAGTTTCTGCGTGGTGCCCGCCTACCAGGCGTTTCCCGATCTCGGAGCGGATATAGAATGGTCTCTCATGCTTCATGGAGAGCAGACCATCCGGCTATTTCGGCCCTTTCAGCCTGAAGGGAAGTTGGTCCAGGTGGGAGAAGTGATGGCGATTTACGACAAAGGGAAAGGGGCTGTTTTTCATCTGAAAATAACGGGAAAAACCGAAGACGGAAACCCTCTCTACGAGGCTCATTGGGCCATCTTTTATCTGGGCGCCGGCGGATTCGGCGGCGATCCCGGTCCCGGTGAAGAGCCCCTGAATCCTCCTGCAGGCGTGGAACCGGATGTGACCATTTCCACACCTGTGGCAAAAAATCAGGCCACCCTCTATCGATTGTGCGGCGACCTCAATCCGCTCCATCTGGATCCGGAGGCGGCCAGGAGGGGCGGGTTTGACCGGCCCATTCTCCATGGCCTCTGCACCTACGGGTATGCGGTTCGTTCCATCGTCAGCGGGGTATTGGATGGAGATGTGACGCGTTTCAGGAGTTTCAAGGCGCGGTTTTCCAGATCCGTCTATCCCGGAGACACCCTGACCACCCGATGCTGGGTGGATAAAGGGCGTTGTCTCGTAAACGTAAGTACGGCAGAGGGGGTTGTCCTCAAGAACGGGGTTTGCGAATTCGTGTAGCCTGAATGAAGTGGTGTCTATTCACGTTCCAAATACACCGTCAGCTTTCCATTTTCACGCGTAACCTGAAAGCCGGCAAGGGGTCCCTTGGCCGGTCCAGAAAGCAGCTTTCCATTATAATCAAAGGTGGATTTGGAAACGCTGCAGCAACGGATCTGCTCTTTGTCGCCGAATGGGTCGATGCGCCGTCCGGCGTGGGTGCACCGGTTCTTGAACGCGTGGAATTCCCCGTCATGTCCGTGTATTAGAAGAACTTTATCATAAATGCCTTTACCTTCAAGGCGGATCGCCCCTCCCTTTCTTGCCAGTTCCGGGGCACGATCAAGCTGGATTTCGATTTTCCCTCCGGAAAAATTCCAAGAGTCCGCATCGGTTGGGGGTGTGGTTTCACAGATCCCGAAAAGCCGTTTAAAAAATCCCATTTTTCTCTCCCTCTATAATTGTTGCATGGACTCTTTTCCCTCACTTGCAAGCCTGCTCAGCCTATCAGGGTCCAGGATGCCGATTTGTCGTCCTTTCACCTGGATCAGACCCTGGTCGGACATCTTTGCAAAGATCCTTGAGAGGGTCTCAGGAATGGTGCCCAGGAGGCTGGCAAGTTGAACCTTTGAAATATCCAGGCGGACCAGCCCTTCTTGTTTCTGTTTGGCGGAAAGGTACATCAGGTATCCTGCCAGGCGGCTCGGAACTTCTTTGAGGGAGAGATTCTCTATCTGTATGGTAAACTGTCTGAGTCTCAGGGAAAGGACCGCAAGCATGTTCAAGGAGAGAGAAGGATTGGTTGAGATGAGATGGACAAAAGCGGTTCTTGGGAAGAAAATGACATCGGTTTCGGCGATTGCTTCGGCTGTTGCCGGAAATTGTCTACCCGAGAAAACCGGCACCTCCCCAAAAGGTTCACCAGGTCCAAGAATATGGAGAATCTGCTCCTTTCCCCCGGGCGACGATTTAAATATCTTGACCATTCCCGTATGAATCAGGTAAAAACCATTGCCGTCATCCCCCTCGAAAAAGATTGTGGCGCCCTTTTTGAAATGCTGATTAGAAGTGATTGCGCTTATTTTTTCGATCTGATCTTCGGGGAGGCCGTTGAAGAGGGTACTTCTTGATATGATGTGGGGTTTTGTTTTCATGGATAAAGAGGAATTTTATGTCTTTTGATTTTACACAGTGGATCGTAAGGATACCTGTGCTGTTGTTTGCCATAACCATTCACGAATATGCCCATGGCTGGGTAGCCTACCGGTTGGGGGACCCTACGGCAAAACAGATGGGGAGGCTTTCGTTTAATCCCATCACCCACATCGATCCCCTTGGCGCTATTTGCCTCTTCCTCCTCAATTTCGGCTGGGCCAAACCGGTCCCCATAGACATGAGATACTTCAAAAACCTGCGGAGAGACACCATCCTGGTTTCCCTTGCCGGTCCGGCGGCTAATTTCATCGTTGCGGTCATCGCCGGGATGTTGATCCGGAACATCTATTTTCCGTCTCAGCTTTATCAGATGACCCTGGTTTATCTCCTCATTATGAACTTGGGGCTTGGCCTTTTCAACCTGATACCAATTCCTCCGCTTGACGGCTCGCATATCCTTGAAAACCTGCTGCCCCCCGCCGCAGCCATGAAGTACGATCGGATCAAACGTTACGGGCCCTTTATACTGATCGGCGTTATCATGCTTGACAATTTCGCCCATACAGGAATCCTGAATATGCTGCTCCTCCATCCCATGCAATACTTGGCCTATTTGCTTTCGGGAATCAGTTTTTGAAGAGCTCCTATCAGGCCGTTTCTTATAAAACGAATGAAACGGTTCACGGTTTACAGCAACTGTAAACCGTGAACCGTGAACCCGTTTCTTCCTCTTTACATCTCCTGCATATACTGGCTTTCATACATCTCTTCGAGGCGGCCCAGATGGCCTTCTTCATCTTCTGCCAGGCGTTTGTACATCTCTTCCATGGGGGCGTCGCCACACTGGGAAGCCATGCCCTTGTAGAAATCGACCGCCCGTTTTTCTTCGTGAATGGCATAGATCATGATCTCCTGATCCGTTGAAGATTCACTGAGTGGTTTTTTCTCAAGCATCATGGTTAGCATCATGCTGGGGCTCGCTGGGTATCCCGCATCATGAAGCGCGACGGTTTCTTCAAAAAAAGCCTTTTCGAGGGTATACCGATGCCGTAATTCATCTAAGGCCAGATCCCTTAAAAGATCTTTTCCCAATCTGTCTTTGACTCTCATGTAACCATTTTTGTACGCCTCGAAACTTTTGGATTCCATATCGATGGCCTTTTCGAGGGCCGCCTCGCGCGTATAACATACCTCTTCCGTTGCCATAAAAAAACCTCCTGGTCTTTAATTTTATTTGTCTGTGGCATCATAACCCACTGTTGCGGCAATTTCTACCTTTTTCAGCATCTATTCATCTTTTTAAAACATTCCGGAAAAGATGGATGTATACTTCCTGCTTGACCCCTGTGTAAATGTGTGAATAATAAACCCGTTCCATAGGGGCAGCCTGTGTGAATTTCACTATAAAAATTAGGGAGTCTGACTATGTGTGGCATTGTCTGCTATATCGGGAACAGGGAGGCAAAACCGATCCTGATGGAAGGATTGAAGAGGCTGGAGTATCGGGGTTACGATTCCGCGGGTCTGGCTATTCAAGACGGGAACACCATATTATGGTCCCGGGCCATTGGGAAAATTGCGGAGTTGGAAGCCAAGATCGCGGGACGGGAAATGGGCGGCACGACGGGAATAGCCCATACGCGTTGGGCAACCCATGGGGAACCTTCGGAAGAGAACGCCCATCCGCAACGGGATCAGAATGAAGACGTATTCGTGGTGCACAACGGCATCATTGAAAACTACCACAGCATTAAAAAGAATCTTGAGAAAAAAGGGATCGTTTTCAGGTCTGAAACGGATACGGAAGTCCTTGCGCAGTTGATCGGGCTTAATTTCGAGGGCGATCTGGGAGATGCCGTACGGAAGACCATGTCCCAGGTGGAAGGGACTTTCGGGATCGGTGTGATCCACCGGCATGCCGTTGGTCAGATTGTGGTGGCCAGGAGGGGAAGCCCCCTTATCATCGGGGTGAGCGAGCATGGTCATTTTGTGGCATCGGATGTGTCTGCCATGATGGGATATACGAACCAGGTTGTTCATCTCCGGGACAATGAACTGGCGGTCATTACCAACGGTGGGTATTCCATCTCCACGGCCCAGGCGACCATGGTGGAGCGCGGGTGCGAGACGGTGGAATGGAGTCTTCAGGATGTGGAGCTCAACGGCTTTCCCCATTTCATGTTGAAGGAGATTTTTGAACAGCCGGAGACTATCCGGAACGCCTTGCGAGGAAGGTTGGAGCCGGGCGAAGGGGTTCCGAAACTGGGCGGGATTATGCCCGTGTGGGAAAAACTGAAAGAATGCAGGCATATGGTCCTTCTTGCCTGTGGCACATCCTATTATGCGGCTTGCGTGGGGCGGTATGTGTTTGAAAAACTGACCGACATGGATATCGAGGTGGAGCTTGCCTCCGAATTCAGATATAGAAAGCTCAATTTCCCCCCCAATACCTTCATCGTGGCCATCAGCCAATCGGGTGAGACAGCCGATACCCTTGCCGCCATGCGGGAGGCCAAAAGGAAGGGCGCATCCCTTCTGGGAATCGTCAATGTGGTGGGCAGCTCCATTGCGAGGGAAACGGATGCGGGAATCTATAATCATGCTGGACCGGAAATCGGCGTGGCCTCCACGAAGAATTTTGTGTCACAACTGACCACCTTGATTCTTCTGGCCTTGCTGCTGGGTCGCCACCAGCATCTTTCCCTGACGGAAGGCATCCAGGCCATACGGGCTCTCGAAGCCCTGCCGGACCAGATAAGCCGGGTACTGGCCAACGCCAACCATATTGAAGCCATTGCGGAAAAATACTGCATGTACAAGAACTGGCTTTTTCTCGGACGAAAATATAATTACCCTATTGCCCTGGAAGGGGCCCTCAAGCTCAAGGAAGTGTCGTACATCCATGCCGAAGGGTATGCCGCGGGAGAGATGAAGCACGGTCCCATAGCGCTCATCAGTCCGGATATGCCCACGGTGGCCATTGCCCCGAGGGACGAGATGTATGAGAAAATGACCAGCAATATTCACGAAATCAAGAGCAGGAAAGGACCCGTCATCGCCATCGTGACCGAAGGGGACCACAAAATCAGAGAGCTGGTGGATGACGTGGTGGAAATCCCCGCTGGACTTGATTTCCTGAACCCGATCCCCGCGGTTGTTGTCTGCCAACTCCTGGCCTATTATTGTGCAAAATTGTTGAACCGGGACATCGACAAACCCCGGAATCTGGCAAAAAGCGTGACGGTGGAGTAGAGGGGGCCTGACTCGGTTAGAGCTTTGTCATTTTACGTTTCGCTTTTTCCGCCCACGATCTGTTGCCCCTGTTTTCCATGCGTCGTCAATGTTTTTGCTACAATTTTGTATTTCGATGTCCAAAGATAGAACGAAAGCGTAGGCAAAGGATTGGTTCATTTCCCCTCGATGCGACCCGATTCCCTGAAAATTCGGTATTGTACCTGTTCAGTGCAATTTTGGCATTAAGGTTGCAAACCCAATGTCACAAATAAACAGGATGAATGAAGCGTGTTCACAAAAACTGCTTGTTTTTCTAGAATTTAAGAAAGGGAGGGAAACATTATGGAAAGTAGGGTTGCTGGATGTAAGACACCGGAAGATGTAAAAAAGATTGTCAAGGATCTGGATATCAGCTTTGTGCAGTATTGGTTTACGGATGTTTTGGGGGTCCTGAAAAGTTTTGCTATCACGCCTTCGGAGCTGGAAGAGGGTCTGACGGAAGGTATGGGGTTTGATGGTTCTTCCATTGAAGGATTTGCGCGTATTCATGAGAGCGATATGATCGCCATGCCCGATCCCACTACATTTCAGTTGGTCCCGTGGAGGAGCGGGGAACGCCCGGTGGCCCGCATGCTCTGCGATGTGTTGAATCCGGACGGAACGCATTATGAAGGGGATCCCCGGTATGTTTTGAAGAGAATTCTTAAGAAAGTCGCAGCCTTGGGGTATACGTTCTATCTGGGGCCTGAGCTGGAATATTTCTATTTCAAGGACGAGAAATGCACGGAAGTGCTTGATAAGGGGGGATATTTCGATTCCAGACCGCTTGACATGGGAGGAAATCTGAGGAGGGAAACCATTTTTGCTCTCCAGGATATGGGAATTCAGGTTGAATACAGTCACCATGAGGTGGCGCCAAGCCAGCATGAAATTGATCTTCGGTATGACGAAGCCCTCAAGATGGCGGACAAGACCATGACCTATCGCCTTGTCGTGAAAGAGATCGCCAGGCAGAACGGGGTTTATGCCACATTCATGCCCAAACCCATCTTTGGAGAGAATGGAAGCGGCATGCACGTACACCAATCTCTGTTTAAAGGGACCAAGAACGCCTTTTATGATCCAAACGATAAATATAACCTGTCCGCCACGGCGAAGCACTACATCGCCGGATTGATGCGCCATGCACCCGAGTTTGCCGCGGTGACCAATCAGTGGGTGAATTCTTACAAGCGTCTCGTGCCTGGATATGAGGCGCCCGTGTATGTGTCGTGGGCGAGGAGAAACCGATCAGCCATGGTCAGGGTTCCCATGTATAAGCCTGGAAAAGAGGGTGCGACACGTGCTGAGTTGAGGTGCCCCGATCCCGCTTGCAACCCTTATCTTGCCTTTGCGGTGATGCTGGGTGCGGGCATGTTGGGAATCGAAAAGAAATACGAACTGCCGACTCCTGTTGAAGAAGATATCTTTGAGATGAATCCGGCCGAGAGAAAGGCCCACGGGATTACTGATCTACCAGGAAATCTTTATGCCGCAATCCTCGAGACGGAGAAGAGCGAACTGGTAAGAGAAGTCCTTGGCGACCATGTTTTTGAGAAATTTCTTCAGAATAAGAAGATTGAATGGGATCAATACCGAACACATGTGAGCCAGTTTGAACTGGATAAGTATTTGCCCATACTCTAATAAATACCAGCGTCTGAAGGAAGGTTTCGCTCAGACGCTGCTTAAAAAGGAAGTGTGGATAAGGGCGGCCTTCGGGCCGCCCTTATTTTTTGTTTATTTCTTGCATATCAGCTCCCTTAGCCTTTTGGGATCTGCTTTTCCTTTGGTCTTTTTCATGATCTGTCCGATAACAAAATCGATCGGCTTGGTTTCCCCCTGGTCTAGCTGATCTGCCACATCCGGGTTTTGCGCAAGCACTTCATTAACCATTTCTTTCAGCAGATCATTATCCTCAATTGGCTTCAGCCCTTTTTCTTCTATGATTGCATCAGGTTTTCCGCCTGTATGAAACATCTCTTCCAGTACCGTCCTGCCGATTTTCTCCGTAATCCGTTCCTTGCTTATGAGGTTGATGAGATGTGAAAAATCTTTCGGTTCAATCCTGCATTCCTCTATGGGCATGGAAGTCTCATTAAGCAGCTTGAACAGCTCTTTAATAATCCAATTGGCGAGCCTCTTTTTGTCGTCGCAAAGGACAGCCGCCGCGCCGAAGTACTCGGATATTTTTCTCTCTTTGGTCAGGATGAGTACATCGCTTTTGGGTATGTCGTATTGAGCCACCATCCGTTTGACTTTCTGGTCCGGCAATTCGGGCATACTCTTTTCGATATCCTCGATGAAGGGGTCGCCAATGGTGACCTGGAGAAGATCCGGATCGGGAAAATATCTGTAATCAGGAGCATCCTCCTTGCTTCGCATGGGAAGGGTTACTTTTTTTTCTTCGTCAAAGAGCCGTGTTTCCTGATCTATACGGCCACCGCTTTTGAGGATATCGGATTGTCTGTTGATTTCATATTCCAGTGCGTCCGCAATGAATCGGAAAGACGACATATTCTTTATTTCCGTCCGATTTCCGAATTGCAGGGAACCCCGGGATCTGAGGGAGATATTTACGTCGCAACGGAATTGGCCTTTTTCGAGCATGCAGTCGCTGATTTCGATATAGGTGAGCAGCTGTTTTAACTTATCCAGGTAATTTCTGGCCTCCCGGATGGAGCGGATGGGATTTCGCTCATGGTCGGCGACAATCTCAAGGAGCGGAACGCTGGATCGGTTGTAATCCACCAGGCTGTAATCCGATTCCTCGAAAGAATCGGAGGAATGTACCAGCTTTCCGGCATCTTCTTCAAGATGTATGCGCTTGATGCCTACAACATAGGGCAGGCCGTCATCTCCCATGATTTCCAGTTGCCCGTTTTCACAAAAAGGGAGTTCATACTGTGAAATCTGATATCCTTTGGGAAGGTCGGGATAGAAGTAGTTTTTCCGCGCGAATCGGCTATGGGCATTGATGCTGCAGTCAAGGGCCAGTCCCGCTCGTATGGCATACTCCACGGCTTTTTTGTTCAGAACGGGGAGTGCCCCGGGTTGTCCCGTGCAGACGGGGCAAATCCGGCTGTTTGGAGGTACGTCGTAACTGACCGGGCACCGGCAGAAGAGTTTCGTTTCCGTTTTCAGCTCTACATGTGTTTCAAAACAAATAATGATGTCAAAATCCATTGTATTCCCGCGCGACAATCAAGATTAATACGGTTATTTGCATCCTATTCAAATTCCCCTGCAGCGAAGTACAGACTCGGGCAGGCATTTCGTCACGAGGTCTTTTTTGCTGCCGCGTCTGATTCCTCTGGCAGCACCGGTCTTTCTAGGCTGGTACGAAAAAATAGCTGAATAACGATAGCTTCGTTGTGTACCAGCCTAAAAAGACCTCTCGACAGTCGGTGAAGGTTTATCCAAGACGCGGCAGCAAAAAAGACCTCGTGACTCCATTCGTGTTAGTGTTTTTGAATAAGATACGGTTATTTGTTCATCTGTTCGTAAGCGTGCCCAACGGCGAGCACCATTTCTTCATCAAACGCCTTCCCTATGATCTGGAGCCCCACCGGCAGTCCGTTGAGCATTCCGCAGTTGATGCTCATGCCGGGAAGGCCGGCCAGATTGATGGATACGGTATAGATATCCACCAGGTACATCTGGAGAGGGTTGTCTATTTTTTCTCCGAGTTTAAAGGGCAGACAGGGCGAAACGGGCGCCAAAATGCAGTCCACCTTTTCAAATGCCCGGTCAAAATCTTCTTTGATCAGCGCCCGCGCCTTCTGGGCTTTCAAATAATAGGCATCGTAGTAGCCGGCAGAGAGGACGTATGTTCCCAGCATGATCCTTCGCTTGACCTCGCTTCCAAACCCTTCGCTTCTCGTTCTTTCATACATGGTAATGAGGTCCGATGATCCCTCGGGAGAACGGTATCCGTATTTCACCCCATCATATCTGGCCAGGTTGCTGCTCGCTTCCGCGGTGGCTATCAGATAGTAGGTTGCAACGGCATACCGGGTGCGGGGCAGGGAAATTTCGCTGACGTGAGCTCCGTTCTGTTCAAAGAGGTTCACCGCATCCATGATCCTGGATTTGATGCCCTCATCCATGCCCTCCACGAAATACTCTCTTGGAAGACCGATCCGCATCCCTTTTACTTCTTTGCCGAGGGATTTTAGATAGTCGGGTGTCGGGATGTTTGCGGACGTGCTGTCCAGGCTGTCATGTCCGCAGATGGCGTTCAACAGGAGGGCGCAATCCTCCACCGATCTGCCCAAGGCGCCCACCTGGTCCAGGGACGAGGCGTAGGCTACCAATCCATATCGGGATACCCTTCCATAAGTGGGTTTGATTCCGGCGATGCCGCAAAAGGCAGAGGGGAGGCGAATGGATCCTCCGGTGTCCGACCCGAGAGACAGGATGGCTTCTCCGGCTGCCACGGCCGCGGCCGATCCGCCGCTTGAACCACCGGGAACACACACGTGGTTTACCGGGTTGCATGTGGCCCCGAAAGCGCTGTTTTCCGTGGAAGAGCCCATGCCGAATTCGTCCATGTTGGTTTTCCCCACCAGAACGGCGCCGTCTTTCAGTATTTTTTCCACCGCTGTTGCATTATAAGTGGGCACAAAGTCCTTGAGAATTTTGGAGCCGCATGTGGTCTTTATTCCTTTGGTGCACAAGAGGTCCTTTACGCCGATGGGAATGCCGTTCAACAGCGGGGGTTCCTTTTCTTGGCGAAACCTCCGATCCGCTCTGTCCGCCTGTTTCAGGGCAGTCTCACGGGTCAAGGTGATATAGGCGTTGACGGCCTCTTCCGTCTCATCAACCCTCTTGTATACCGATTCGGTGATTTGCCTTGAGCTGACTTCACCCTTTCTAAGTAGAACGGCGAGCTCCGCCGCAGTTTTGTCGCACAATTCCATATTTTCAGACCTTCAATACTTTGCGATTATTTGGCTCTATAGTATGCTGGGAACACGGAAGTAACCCTTTTCTTTGACTGGAGCATTCCGCAAAAGGAGCGCCGGTTCTCCCGGGTCGGCGCGGTCTTCCGTGCGCCATACGTTTTCCGTTTCCATTACATGACTCATGGGTTGGACATTTTCCGTATTCAGTTGCTGGAGGGTCTCAAAATGCTCCAACAGTTCATTAATATCGTTCCGGTAGGCCCCTGCTTCCTCATCCGAGAGCGTCAGCCGCGCGAGTTTCGCCACATGCCTCACCTCTTTTTCAGAGATCCTTTCCCGGTTTTCCTCACAGGTCCGGTTCTTCTTTTGTCCCGGAATATCCTGAACCATTTCCGATGACGTTTCCGTCGAACTCCCGATAACCAGTCCCAGCTCTTCCAACTGGGTTCGATCCACCAGGGAAGGCGATTGGGTCAATGGACAGTAAGCGCGCCGGTTTTTCGGGAAGGCGATCACATCCCGTATGGAAGGAGCATCCAGGATCATGGCTACCACTCTATCCATTCCCAGGGCCAGTCCTCCATGCGGCGGGGCGCCGTATTCCAGGGCCTTCAGGAAGAATCCGAATTTGGCCTCGGCCTCCTCGGAGCTCAAGCCGATGGCCTGGAAGATTCTCTTTTGGATTTCCATATCGTGGATACGGATGCTTCCTCCCCCAAGTTCCTCGCCGTTCATGACCAGATCGTAGGACCTGGACTTGAGGGCAAGCATGTCCTTCCAGTCCAATGGATTGAAATCGGTTCTGTCGGGCATGGTAAATGGATGATGAAGAGAATTGAGCTTCCCGTTCTTTACCTCGAGCAGCGGGAAGTCCGTTACCCACAGGGGGTGGAACGGTTTGTCCGGAATCATTCCAAGCCTTTTTACAAGATGGAGACGGAGGGTTCCGAGCACCGTGTTTGCCAGATCCCTGGATGGATCGGCAATCATCAGGAGAACATCGCCTTCTTTCACGTTGAAACGCTCTGCCAGGTTTGCCAGTTCGCTTTCGGAAAAAAACTGGACAATGTTGGACTGCAGCTTCCCTTCGACAACTTTCATCCAGGTCAGCCCTTTGGCGCCCAAGGCAGGAACCACTTTCATGGCGTATTCATTCTGAAGAACATTCTTGCTGAGAGACTCGCCATGGCCCTTCACGCGGAATCCCTTGATATGACCGCCTTCGCGAAGGATTTTGCGAAAAATGGAATAGGAGGTGTCTCTCATGATATCGGTCACTTCTTTGAAAACCATCGGAAAGCGAAGATCCGGCCTGTCCGATCCGTACCCTTCCATGGCATCTTCGTACGTCATACGGGGAAACGGGGTCGGGAGTTGGATGTCGCAAACGGCAAACATCCGTACGGTCAATTCCTCCACTATTTCGTATATGAATTCCTCGTCAATAAACGAAGCCTCCATGTCCAGTTGCGTAAATTCCGGCTGCCGGTTCGGTCTAAGATCTTCATCGCGAAAACATCTCGCCATCTGGAAATAGCGGTCCATTCCCCCCATCATAAGCAGTTGTTTGAAAAGCTGAGGGGATTGGGGCAGGGCATAGAACTTGCCCTGATGCACCCGGCTGGGCACCAGGTAGTCTCTGGCCCCTTCAGGCGTACTTTTGGTGAGGAAGGGGGTTTCCACCTCGATGAAGCGCTGCTGATCCAGGTATTCTCTGATGGCCTTAAAGATCTCATACCTTTTCTTGAAACGATTTTGCACGGAGTGACGTCGAAGGTCGAGATACCTGTACTGCATCCGGATCTCCTCATCCACGTTTTCCGGACTTGACTGTATTTCTTCTCCGAAGACAATGGCTTTTTCAGAAATCTGGAAGGGCAGGGGGGTCGATCTGGAAAGGAGTTGAAAACCGACGGCGGAAACTTCAATATCGCCCGTTTCCAGGTTCGGGTTTTGTGTGCCCTCTTCTCTCAACCGTACCCTTCCTTGGACTTCAATGACATATTCTTCCTTAAGGAGGACAGCCTTACGGTAATCTTCGCTATTGATTTCCGGGTTGAATACCACTTGAGCGATTCCACGAATGTCCCGCAAATGGATAAACAGAACGTTTCCATGGTCTCGGATGGCATCCACCCAACCCATGAGACGGACTTCCTTCCCTTCGTGGGACGGTCTCAGATCTCCACAATAAACTCTCTTTCTCCAATTCATATGTGTCACCATGAAATATTACAAAAATGATCGAAACAAAAAAGTATACCCGAAATGAAGGCCGCAATCAAGACCTTCTTGCTGCAAATATGATGACTCTTTGATTTATTGACCACGAAATGACCATTCTTGAGCAAGGTCCATGCCGGGAATTTTTTCGAAAAAGAGGACTAATGCGTACATTTTCGTCATTTGACTTGCAATTTAATTACGAAAATGTATATTGCGTGGTTTTGGTTTTTTATCCGCACAGCGCAAGAAAGAGAATATGGTGAAGATGCCAGCGCTCTTTGATCGTGGCATCATAGTTGCAAAGAATTTGAGGTTTTTGGGTCTGAAAGGATTTTTTAGGGTTATGGAAGATGGTGTTCTAATATTGAAAGGTGTTGATTTAAAATGAATGGCAAATATGAATTGACTTTGGCGCTTTTTTATTGTCAAAACGTTCCGGGCAGTGACGAGGGGGAGCGGAAGATCCTGGAGAAAAAGTACGGGAGGGGGATTCGCCTCTTCCCTCTGCCCTGCAGCGGCCGATTGGATCCCGTCCATCTGTTAAGGGCACTGGAAGAGTTTGCGGATGCGGCCTATGTGGTTGCCTGCCCGAAAGGAAACTGCAACTATTTCGAGGGGAATTCAAGGGCCGGGAAGCGGGTGGAAAAGACACGGGAACTCATTGAACAAATCGGTCTGGAAGGGAACAGGATCGGGCTCGTGTACGGTTCCAAGGAGAATCCCGAGACTTTGTCGTATCAATTGGAGAAGATAATAGATGGTCTTTCTGAACTGGGGCCTTCCCCGGTGTTGAAGAATCGTTGATTGAAGCAAGAAGTTTTTGAGAGGAGATGGCGTTTATGATAACTGCTGAACAGAAACCGGTTGAAGAGATAAGGGAGATGATTGCCCCTTATAAGAAAATCCTGGTTCTGGGTTGCGCCTCGTGCGTGGCGGAATGTGCCGCGGGAGGGCAAAAGGAGACGGCTATGTTGGCTTCCGCTCTTCGCATGGCAGCCCGGATGGAGGATAAGGATGTCCTGATTGAGGAAATGACCATTGACAGACAGTGCGTGGAAGAGTTTGTCATTCGATTGGATGATGTCATTGGAAAATACGATGCGGTGCTCTCCCTGGCGTGCGGCGCCGGCGTACAGTCGGTTGCGGATATGTATCAGGAATTGCCCGTTGTACCCGCGCTCAACACGGAGTTCCTTGGTGAAACCAAGAGTCAGGGAGTCTGGGTT
>JBBSAR010000030.1:0-18040 GCA_038252125.1 Desulfatiglandales bacterium | reverse complement strand
TGCAGGCTCGATATGGTCAGGGGCAATAAGAATCCAAGTTGAATAAGGTGAGATTCGAGGATCAACTTGTCCTTCTGGTAAGGAAATCCGATTGATCAAATGGTCAATTCCCCACTCCCTCGGAATCCGGCCCAAGGGCGAGTCTTTAAACTGCTCCGGATGTGCGATGGGGTCGCGAATACAGCCGTTTTCATCAAGACCGCAGCTCAACAGATCGTGCAGCATCCCCGCCCGCACCTGCTTGAGCTTTGCGATGACCGCTTCGGTTTTGGCGATATGGGCATCTACCAGTCGCATCAAAGCGCTTGCAGCCTTTTGAACCTTCAGATTGGGGAGGCGGAGAGGGGTGCCGGCAATGGCCCCAGTGGAAAGGCCGTAGCGGGTTGTACCGTTGGCCTGTCGGCCGAAGTACCGGGCGATCCGATAGTGTGCCAACTGTTTCGACAGAAAGTTCGGGTCAACCAGATCCTGATCGGGGCGAATCAGTGCCAGGTGATAACCGCACACAAGATCCGGGGCGGTCGTGTCAACAACAGTGGGGATGCCTATATCGTCAGGGGTTTCTGAATCCTTTGTGATGATTACATCGCCGACTTGCAGGCCGAACCGCTCAATCTCCGCGCGAGTGGCGGTAGCCCGCATGAAATCCATGTCCGCGGTTACATAGTCGTTGTTGTAAACATCCGTATAGTTGCAGAGGCGAACGGGTTGTTCGCCGGGTTGGGGCACCTTGTTGACGTTGCTGAAATAAATATCTGCGACAGAGGCGAGCGGCGCCTCCCGCCATTCATTCAGATATTGATTCGGTTTAGCAGCCATGCCTGTTCCATTTTGCTCAGTAAGCATATCCCAGTTCCTGCAAAGCATTTTGGAGTTGCGACGTTAGGCGCTCTCTGCCCTCAACAAGAGCTGTTAGAGAGGCAGTGTACTTATCCCACAAATTCCCCACGAACCGCACCAGTTCCTGCTGCCTGTCCATGATGGCGTTATCAAGACCTGCGTGCAGGTCCTGAAGAAAGAGTTCGAGTACCAGTGCCTGCTTCTCATCCTCGCTCAATTCCGAGCAGCGAGTCTTCAACTCATCCACGAAGGTGTTGGTAAGAGTGCGGAAGGTGGCCCGTGCGCCGGCGAGGTCAGATTTGATCTGTTCATAAGGCGCCAATTCCGATTCAAGTTCGACCATTTGGTCAAAATACGGTTTCAGTGCAAGTCGGGCAGCCTCCGCGTTTTTGTGGTCGGCATCGGTGGCTTTCTTCTTTTTGGCAGCGTTTTCGAGCCGAGTCAGCATTTTGAGGGTATCTTTGTATTCGGCCTTCAATTCCTTGATCTGCCGTTCAAGATCCCTGGCGTAGTTCCAGGAAAGGGTTTCCTCTTCCTCGGCATCCTCCGGCGAATTGCTTTGCTCGAAGGCCTCTTTTTTCCCTTTCAGGCGGACGATCTCGCCCTTTGCTTCATCGATTTGCCGGAGATAATCGGCCATGGTCCGCTTGACCAGCTTGTGGCTGAAGGGATCAAAGGCCGGTCCCACGTTGTCGTCGTCTTCCACCGCGTCGGCAATGGCATCGATCCAGCCATCCACCACACCGCAAAATCCATTCTCCATCAGCGTTTTGAAATCCGGCAGTGCCTCGTTCCACCAGGCGGCGACCACGCCCGATAATTTGAAGGGATTTAGAACTTCAAGTGGAAGCAACGCGGCGGTGAACCCCTGGCGGAATTCGCTACGCACCGCATTGAGATTTCGTCCCTGGGGCAATGCCGTCAGACTCCGGGTGTGCGAATTCCACCAATCCGTCAGCTCGTCTTTCAGCGCACCTGTTCGTGTCTGCAAACCGGCGTCGGATGCTATGATTTCCGCAATTGCGGGTCTTTGGGAAACATCTTCCTTAAAATCCCGATAACGGTCGTCATCCGGCCTGGGGGCGAAAACGGCATCAGAACCAAACCCCAGAGATGCAAAGAGCGTTGCCCGGCCTTCGATCTCGGCCACCGGAATGCCGCCTGCAAGGTGCGCCCGCACATCGTGGGGTTCGAGTGGTGGTGAATTATCCACGTAACGGCGGACATTGAGGTTGAAGTCGTTGACCGCGTCCGCAATTTCTTCGATCGTTACCACCCTGGAATAATTGGGAACCTCGGCATACCCTTCAAAGGTGGATGCGATTTTTTCAATGTCTTCGGGCCGCAGGTAGTTCTGCGCCCGGCCCGCTAAAAATTCGGCATCCGCATTGATAAACAGCACACGACCGCGATGGGTCTCCGGTTTATGGGGGTTTATTGCCTGTCCGGCAATGTTGGGGCGCATGATCAAAATGCAGGCCGGAATGCCCGCCCCATAAAAGAGATTGGGCGGCAGGCTGATGACGGCTTCCATCAGGTCTTGCTGAAGGAATTTTTCACGAATCTCCTTTTCAGCCCCGCCACGAAACAGCACCCCGTGGGGCATAACGGTGGCCACCATGCCGTTGGGCCTGCAGACCGCCAGCATGTGCTGGGCAAACATCAAGTCCGCCTTTTTGCCTGATGTGGGACACCAGCCCCATCGGAAACGCTCCTGGAATTCCATGTTACTTTTGGTATAGTTCTGACTGAAGGGCGGATTGGCGATAACTCGATCAAAGCGCTCAAGCTCGCCCGCCTCCCGGTGCAGGGGATGGAGCAGCGTATCTTCCAGTTGAATATCGGCGCCGCGAATGCCGTGCAGAAGCATGTTTATTTTACAGATAGACCAGGCCGACGCATCGTTCACCTGCCCGCAAAGACGGAGATCGTTCGTATTTCCCCCGGACTGTTCAATATATTCCCGGCTGATGATGAGCATACCGCCGGAACCACAGGTGGGGTCGTAGATCCGCATCCCCGGCGTGGGATCGAGTATGCGCACCATCAAACGAATGACATCACGGGGGGTATAAAAATCACCCCCCTTTTTTCCCGCCGATCCCGCAAACATATTGATCAAAAACTCGTAGGCCGACCCCAAGAGATCGGAAAACTGAAAGTCCTCGTTTCTGAGGCGATATTTGCTGAAATGGCGCACCAATGACCGGCATGCCTCATCGGATACAATCCGTTTGCTGCTCTGCATCCGCATGAAATGTACATGATCCAGCACGTTTTGAAGGGATTCGTTTGCATCGCTCAGCCCATGAAGGGCCCTGTCCAAGACAGCCCCGAATGGTTCTGAGACATCGTTCAACCTGTTCTTGAGATAAGTCCATCGCGAATGCTCGGGGACAAAGAACTCATCATAAAAATCCGGATTATCTCCGTAGCCAGCCTGCGCATCAGCCACGCTCATGCCCTGTGCGACCTTCCTGCCGACAATACTTTCCCGCTCCGTTTCATAAGTATCCGAACATCGCTTCAAAAACAGCATGCCGAAAATGTAGTCCTTGTAGGTTGCCGCATCCATTCCCTCCTGACGGAGAATGTCGGCAGCTCCGTAGAGATGACGTTCAAGTTTCGCAAGAGAGAGTTTGGGCATCGTATATCCCTGAGAATTTTGACAATAAATCTAAGAATTTCTTTGCCTGATCAATTGCCCAACCCAAGGCGTTCGATGGGACAAAAGCCTGTATGGGCCGAGGTCTCGAATCATGTCATTTTTCTTGCCTGCTTTCCTGAGCAGTTATCAGTTCATAGGCCAGGTTGCTTCTCTTCTATCCCGCTTCCCTTCTATGAGATGGAAGCCTTGCCGGAACGAACCCATTTGTCTATTTCTTCTTTACGGAATTTCCAAAGCCGCCCTACCTTATGGGCGCGCATTTTCTTATCGTTGATCCATTTATAGATCGTATCTCGTTTGATCCCGAGATACGCCCCGATTTTAGCTACCAGCCTGGCAGAGATCTTCCATTACGATATGGACTCAATTCCCAAAATATATCCGATTCCCGCACAAAATCAGCCAGAATCGGAAGAATTCAATTTTAGCCCTATCGGAAAATGTAGTCAAGACTTTCCAGGGATTTAGCCTGATGGGTTCGTTGACCACAAATTTAAGTGGAATTTTGGAGCCGCCACCTGGATATCAACAGGACTCAAGAATCCGAAAAGTGGTGATAACTGCTATGTATGGCAGCCTTTCGATGTTAAATAATATCATATGAATATGTCGCTATCTGACTACCGGGGCTTCAAGACTGGAAAATGTATTATTGCATCGGCCACTTCCTGATTTTTGATTCGGAGATCGCTTGAAATTCAGCAAAAGCCGGCCTATTTCCGATGCTGAGATAATGCACGTACTACTTTCCCGGTACGGGATGAGCAAGAACTTGGCCAACTACCATATATGGTGGCCGTAAGGATTCCCCTGTGACTTCAGCAATCTGGCCATTTACATGGGTACGTAAAGAATATTGTCAGGTTTTGAAACCACAAAACCTCTTTGTGATATTGTTCAATTATTCAAGTACACAAATTCCGGATGAACCACTTTTAGGTTGCAGCAACCTTATATTTCCGGAGATATTCCTTCATGCGAAGCTTTCGCTTTGTGCTCGCTGAAGTCATATAACGGACTTTTCCAAAGACCGGCCGTTCAGGCCCCCAGGCCCGGTCGTGTCGGCCCAGAATCCAGAAGATGCCGGTATAGGAATTGGGATCCCTTCCATCCAGGGCGTAACGGTTGTTGAGCCTTTCCATAATCCGAAGGGCATCCTCCGGCGTGGCTGACCAGTGCAATATTTTTTTGCCCCAGAGCATCCGGAGGTAATTGTGAACCCTGCCCTCTTGGAGGAGTTGGTTCTGGGCAGCGTTCCATATGGGATCATGGGTGCGCGCTTCTTCAAATTCCGTAACCGTGTAAAGAAACGGCCTTGGATCTTCGGCGTGCTTTCGAAGTGTCTCCATTGCCCAGTTCGGAAGGGATTCATATTCGTGATAATCAGGCCGGTTGTGGCAGAACTGGAACCCCAGTTCCCGCCAGGTGATAATCTGATCCAGAAAGGCCTCTGCGTTTTCATCCATTCCCCACCACCCTTCTCGCCGGCCTTTTGCCTGATCGGAGCATTGTTCCGGGGACCATCGCTGTTGTTCCAGAATCCCTTTAATAATCTCATGTGCAGAAATATGCCCAAAGTGGAGGTAAGCAGAAAGACCGCTTTCAGCCATCTCATCCGGGTGGTTCCGATTTTTTTTGTACGATGAAAACCGATTTTCCATAAACGTTCCGAAAGCCGATCGCGCAGCGCCCGGCCCGCCCCGGCAGTTCACCGGCCCCACCTTGTGGTCAACGGGAAGTGAGTTTACGAAGGTTCTGATGGAATAGGCCCGCTCCAATGGCAGAGAAGGCCACCTTTCAACAACAGATGGGGAAATAGCGCCGAGGGTCCGCAGTTTGAGGCCGGCGAAAGGCCGGGCTTTGGGTTGCTGATTGAGGAGCGAGAGCAGGTGCTTCTGGGAAAAACGCCTGAAATGGTAGGCGGTCTGAAAAACTTTTTCAGGAAGGCGGAGTGGGAGCAGACCGTTACCATCGACCTTTTCCATGAGTACACTGACCCTGCCGGCAGCAGCCTTCGTCATGGCGGGAAGGAAAAAGCAAGGAAAATGATCCGTAACGATGACGCAGGCATCCTTGGCGAGAACTTCAAGGAGCCCCTTGCCCTCTCCTTGGGTCCGCTCCACATAGGGGTAGTAGGCCACCGGCCATTTGGCCAGTTCGCGGGCATTATGGGCCATCCCTTCCAGCACAAAGGTATGAAGCCTGTCGCTGGCCCACTGGTAGTCGCACCGAAGGGCCTCCAATATCAACAATGGCTTGTGTAACTCCCGGGCCCAGTCCACGGCCCGATCAAGAGCAAAATTCCAGCTTACCCTCCGGAAAGCCGTCATCCAGTATAGAACGAAGTCGCCATGAGTATTCACCTGCGCCACATTACAGGGGATGACGCGCAGGGCCGGGACCGATCCGCTAGTTTTCAAAGAGTCTCCTTCAAATAACATATGAACATTTTAAAAAATCTATAGCGTTGTATCCGTTCCTATGATTACGATTCCCAGATAGCCGTCCACCGTGATCCGGTCGCCGGTTTTAATGAGGGTCGTGGCATCCGGAACCCCTGTGACGCATGGGAGGCCGTACTCCCTTGCGATGATGGCCCCGTGAATCAGCATGCCGCCACGACGTTCCACAATACCGCCCGAGAGCGGAACCACAAACGTCATGGATGGATCAACGGCATCGCACACCAGGATCTCCCCGGCCTGAAATTCAGCCAGGTCCAACACTTTGGATACCACCCGGGCCGGCCCTTCCGCGAGTCCGGGACCGGCCGGTTGCCCGGTCAATTGCCGTGGTCTGAAATCAAAATGATCATCCGCCGCTGTCTCATTTACAGTGGAATGAGGAACGTAGGTTTTCTTCTTCACAGCCGCAATCCGACCTTCATAGGACTCTCGCTCTTTGGCAACGGCCGATTCGGTGGACAAGCGCATCTCGGCCAGAGCAACTGCCTGGTCCAGTACCGATTCGATCCTGCCCAAATAGATATTGTCGTCGTCCCGCAGCCGATAACTGGCCCTGGCCAAATCGAGCATTTCCGCGGCTTCTTCTCTTTTCTTCCCTTTGAAACGGCATAGAAAGGAATCCGTGAGGCCGGCAATGTCCCTTTGCACCCTGGCGGTGGTCTTTGCCGCGGCCATCCGCAGCAGGATACCGCACATATGAATCCGGCACACGTTCAAAGACGGATCAGGGCAAATGAGTTGCCCGTAATTTGAGACAAAACGGTCCAGCCGTGTTAGAAAATGTGGATCCGCATTCTCAAGATCACCCGTCTCCAGCAATTTCCGGAGTTCGGATTCTTCCCGAACATCCTGAGCCAGTTCCTCAAGGAGACGGTTTCGCTTCAGGCTTTCCATTTCCGTTGCCGCCAGAAGGCTCATGAACTCGTGCGGGTCGGAAGGCTGTACTGCATCGTTATAGATCTGTCCGAATAACCGGGCGCCGTGTGCGAAAGGAATGAAATCGCGCCAATAAATTTCCACCCATTTCTGGTGGACGCGACTTCGCCGTTCGATTTCGCTCACCAGTTCATGGAGGGAAAAGTCATCCAGATTTTCGGATTCCAGAAGGGATGCCTCCTCGACCATGGCCGGGATCAGCTTCTTTTCGATTTTTCGCCGAAGTGCCTTGAGATTTTCAAAGCTCCGGGTCAGACTCAGATACCAGGACCGATCATCCCCTGGTTCATTCCCTTTTTCCGTGGTAATGGGCCGTGATTGAAGCAGATAGAGGATCTCTTTAAAAAAGGTCCATTCCACATCCTGGGGGCTTTCAAAATATTTTTCCGCATCCATGGCCAAATGATATACAGCGTCCACCTCCCCATCCTTCAAGGGGGCGCGTATTGCCATGGGTGAAGGCAGATCTTCCAGGGCGGCGCCTTCTTTTGCGGGGACAACCCAAAGGTCCCTTTTGGGCTGCGTGTGAGAAAGGATTTTCCCGGAAGCCCTTTCCAGCAACCAACGGTCAGGCTCCACCGTGCCGTCCACCAGGCCCTGATTCAATCCATAAACAGACTCAATCACCGCCTGCGAGGGGTCCACGGGGCTTCGGCAAAACGCAACCCCGGAACGATCCCCAAGCACCATTTCCTGTATCACTACGGCCATGGTGCTCTTTTCAGGATCAAGCCCCAGTTCCCTGCGGTAGAGCAGGGCCGCGTCGGACCAGAGGGATGCCCACACCTTGATGACATGTTCCATTATGGCATCGCGATCGCGCACATTCACATAGGAGTCGTGTAGACCGGCAAAAGACGCTTTCTTTGAGTCTTCCCCGGGCGACGACGACCGAACGGCCGAGGGCTTTTCACCAAAACATTTGGCGATATTTTCTCCGAGCCCATCCTTCAGAGACCTGGGCATGGGCGTGGTAAGGAACATGTCTCGAATGCGAAGGGACGCGTCCCACATTTCTTCCCATCGCATGTCTTCGAATGCTTTTCGATGAATTTCCATCAGAATTCGTTCCCGAATGCCGGTGGATGACACATAACGATCATAGGCATCGGAGGTGACGCATAGGGCCGTGGGCACATTGAATCCGGCTTTGCGTAAGCATGCCAGCGCAAACGCCTTTCCCCCGACCTTCGGACGGTCTTTTTCACCAATGCATTCTATGGGCAGAATCAGGGTCATGGCGGCATATGGATTTCAACGACGTTCTGAAATCGTCTCACCAGGTAATAGGTTGCTACGGTCAGCTTGAGAAAGGCACAACTGGGAGAATTAACGAAATCTTTCAGGTAGGGGTGTTTTTCAAGATATAGGGGCAGGGCCTCTCGTCTTTCGGTTCTTGAAATTTCCCCCACAACGCCCGTGGCCGTTGCGGCCATGGCCGAATGAATGTCCCCTTCCTCATTGGAGCGGTTGTCCACGAGCATGGCCGCCCGAGAGTCCGATGTCAGATTGGCGTACTTCCGGGTGGATCGGGTGGTGGCAAAGAGGAGGTGCATCAAATCCGGCGTGGCGGCAAAAGAGACGAGGCTGGCATAGGGCTGACCGGCATTGTGTGTGGACAGAACGGACAGTCTCTGGCTCTTCAGGAGATGGGTCAATCCCGGAATCAAACCGGCCCTTTCGTTCATGTGTTTCCTCTCATTGCCGGATCTCTTTTTTTTGGAATGCGGATAATGCAAAAGGCCTTGTTTAAGATTATCAGTTCCACCCGTGAAATGCAAGTGCGCGATCGAGAGGGTTTTCAGGAAAAATCTTCCGTATGGATCATGTTTCCAGGCAAAATTTTAAAATGTTTTCCAGAGCGGTTGACAACAGTTGTTGGAACATTTACTTTGTTGTTAAGTATTTCGTATTAAGACGGAATGCGAGAAATTGGAGTGATTTGGCATAATAGCCAAACCACGAAAATCAGTTGTTATGTAGTTTGCGATCCAAAAAGGAGGGGAAAAATGGCTCAACAAGGATTTGTATGGGTAAAAGACAAGGCAGGTAATGAGTTTGTCTGCGCAGTTTCCGATCTCAAGGATCCTAAGAATGTCAGCGAAGAAGACCTCGAGAACTGCATGGATGATGCGACCATGGGCGTAAACATTGGCGACTAAAAAGAAATAAATTTAAGAATTAAATCAAAAATAATTGAAAAAACAAGAAAAAAGGCTACAGACTATACTGCGGCCTTTTTTTTAACCCCTATTCAATTCACAAACATCTATTTTGCGTCGATCATTCGTCGGTGAACCGAAAACGCCAGAGGGCAATCAGGAAAAAGAATGCCGCGAAACCAAGGAGAACAGCTGCCTCTTTCCACACGTGAGCAAACCCCAGCCCTCGAAGCATGACATCGTGATAGCCCGACAAAGCCCAGGCATGGGGCGTAAAGAGCGAAAGCGTTTTCATGATATCCGGCATAACAAACGTGGGAACCATCATCCCTCCAAGCGCGGACAGGATCACGGCAAAAAACACGCCTAAGGCTCCTATCTGAGCTTCTGTTCTGCCAAGGGCGGCCACCATAAGCCCCAATCCGTTGGCGCAGGCCGCCAGGGCAAGGGACACCAGAATCAGAGAGTCCAGTTGACCCATGTGGATTCCAAACAGGGCTGATCCAACAGTGAACATCAAGCATATTTGAACGAGATTGAGCAGGAAGTAGGGCAGAAGTTTTCCCACCAGAAGTGTTGATTTTGAAATGGGGGCGGCCAGTATCCGCTGGAAGGTGCCGTCGTGTTTTTCTCTCATGAATCCGGCAGCCAGTGGCAACACGATGAAAAAGACGCCGAAAACGGTGTATCCTGGTACATTCTGCTCGGTGGCGCTGGGACGAACAGTGGTTGCCATGCCCGCGGGCGCGAGAATCTCCAGTTCAATCGCCGGGGCGTGGCGCCCCACGGGGGATTCCAGGCTGGTCAGGTACTCCTGGACCATTTCCCCCAATGCCGAAAATTGGGTTCGAATATAATGGATCTGCCTGGCCATCCCCACACGTCGTTCCACCAAGGCCCGTATGGCCCCCTGCACCGGGGCAAGCAATTGTCGGTTAGTGGCCGGATCCATGATCAGCGTTATACGCGGGGGATCGGCTCTGGTTGCTTCCGCAAACCGTTCCACTGATTCGGAAAAGTTCTGTTCAAAGAGGAGGGCCACAGGATTGGATCTTTCTTTGACGAGGTGTTCAGCTTGATCGCGGGTGAGATCGGTTCCGTTGACTTGCCGTATGACCTTCAAGCCTTCCACGAACTCCATGTCTTCCGTGATTTGACTAGCCATCCGACCCTTGTCCAGGTTGACCAGGAGCACCTCAATGGGGCGATCCGCAGTCCCTGCTTCAAAAACTCCCTCCAGCGCAAAACTCATGACCAGAATGAAAAAGACCGGCATGGCGAAGAGCAATGCCAAGGCTTCCCGGTCCTTCAGGATGATTTTTAGCTCTTTCAGCGCGATAGCGGCAATCTGTCGATACATGGTCAATCCCTTAAAGACCTGCCGGTCAGGTTTAAAAAGACCGTTTCCAGGGTCGGCTCGAGAAGTTGTGCCGAGCGGATTGCAGCGCCGCATTCTCCGGCCAGCTTAAGCACCTGTTCCATGGCCATGTTCGAATCGGAGCTTTGGATTTGAAATCCCATTGACCGGCCCGGCGACTTCCGGACGTCCCCGATCTGCTTGAGACCCTGAAACAGATGATCACTGAGTTGAGCGTTGAATTCGACGTAAATAAGACCCGTTCCGTGCCGCAGGATCAATTGCCGGGGTGTGTCCAGTGCTATGATTTGCCCCGAATCCATGATCCCCACACGGGAACACAATGTTTCCGCTTCCCAGAGGTGGTGTGTGCAATACAAGAGTGTCTTCCCGGACCGGACGAGGTCTTTCAGAGTGCTGACAATGGCGTGGCGACTGTGCGCGTCGATGCCAACGGTCGGTTCATCCAGGACCATAACCGCGGGATCGTGCAATAGCCCCACGGCGAGATTGAGCCTCCGTTTCATGCCATTGGAATAAGTGGATACGATCATATGCGCGCGGTCGGCCAAGCGGACAGATTTCAGGGCGTGTTCAACTCGATTCGAAAGCGTCCTCCCCCAAAGTCCGTAAAGCCGTCCGAAAAAAACGAGGTTGTCCCTGGCGCTCAGTGTGGGGTACAAGGCAAATTCCTGAGGCACCAATCCCAGGTTCATTTTGGCCTCACGGGGGTGTAACGACAGGGGCACGCCGGCGATGTGAACATCCCCTGCGCTCGGGGGGATCAACCCGGAGATCATTCCGATGGTGGTGGTTTTCCCGGCGCCGTTGGGTCCGAGAAGTCCGAAGCATTCGCCCTTTTCTACCCGAAAGCTCAAGCTGCGCACCACCAGCGAAGTGCCGTAGGCTTTTTTCAGACGATCCACCTCAATCATGGGATCAGTCATTTCGGATATCTCCGCAGTAGCGATTTTCGGCACATGGGTTCCAGCCTACAGCGGTTGTACCGTTGGGCTATAATCAGCGGGATATTTTCAGCCAGGGCGTAGACGATCATGATCCAGCCCACCACCGGTTTGTTCCACAAGAAAAAGAAAGGAGCACACAGGATGATTGTCCAGTGCGTCAGTTCGGCTCGACAGGTTTCCACGGCGAATGTCTTCAAGTATTGCATGTCCCTTGAAGCCAATTTCTTTTTGGGAAATCCCCTGCTTTTCATCCACCCGGCGGCATCAGGCAGAATGGACTTCCAGCGTTTTATTCGAAACAACTTCTGGTATAGATACCCTCCTTTCTCCCACGGTCTCACTCTGTAAAGAAGACTGTCGGGATCGAACTGCTTCCGAGGAATTCGGACCATGAAAAGGACCACTGCCATATGGATGATAAACCAAGCAAAAATGTCCAGGGCAACCGTCCAGAATGTGGTTAGATGAATGATCCTCATTTTACCTGCCGGCCTTTCCAGGAAACTTTACCCATGCCCATGCTGAGCAGCAGAGAACGGAAGAAAACGATTACGAAAAAAACCAGGGGAAGCGGATAGAGAATGCACGGCAAAATACCGAAATTGCCGATGCGGCGAAGCATCCAGTAAACCTGCGCGGAAAAGCCCAGATAAAGTCCGGCCCAGAAGAGCACCTGTACCTCCCCGAATTCGAACACGGCCTGGATCAAATGGCGTGTCTCGGAAATCCCCCCAGTTACCCATGCTACGAGCAGCACGAGCATGGCAAAGGAGATGGCGTTGGCGCCTTCAGCGAACCCCTTGCTGAAGCCGTCTATCATGGAGCGGAATCCGTTCGGATACATACGGAACAAAACAGCGCCCTTACCCCCGTAACAAGAGACAGGGAGCCGGGATTCCCTGAATGCGCGAGCCAATCCCATGCTTTCGAGCACTTGGGCGCGGGCCCGCCCGTGGCCGCCCGCGGCAAAATAGTCCTCTCGGCGGCAGATGAGGCATGGTCCGAAAGCACCTCGGGTGGCGAATTTGCCGGCAAAAATGCTAAACGACCCTGTTCCTGCCATGGTGATGATATTAAAAAAGGCCGCAAGCTTTTCATACGCTCTTTCCATACGGTGGTAAGGCTGAACGGACAGGAGCCCGCCCACCCGTTCGTGCTCAACAACTATTCTGGCAATCCCATCGGGTTCCAGGAAAGTGTCGGCATCCAGAAAGACAAGAATCTCCCCTGCGGCCCTTTCGGCGGCCTGCCAGCAGGCCCATGGTTTGCCAAGCCAACGTCCGGGCAGTGGGGCTGAAGAAATTAGGCGGACCTCGTATGCAAGGGCGATATCCGCCGTTCCATCCGTTGAATGGTCGTCTATTACCAGAACTTCCATTGGCCGGCATGTCTGCGATGCCAGTGAGTTGAGTAATCGGCCGAGGTTTTGTTCCTCGTTTCTCGCGGGAATGATGACGGAGACAAGGGTACCGGAACATCCCGAAAGATTTGCATTACGAAGCAGTGGAATTTTCCAGAGGAGCAGGAATCCCAGTGCCCAGAAGATCAGAAGCATCCAATACAAAACAAACACCTCTTTGATTTGGCGCGCCGTTTATGAACCCGGTTTAACCGGCAACTGCCTTAAAGGAAGATGCCTTCAAGGGTACTGTCTTTTCAAGATGACCGCGTTTGTGGAATCAATATTATAGATCCCAAATATTTTGATTCTCCTCTCATTAGCATATTTTTCCCGAGTATCAAAATCCCTTTTTTTCTCTGACGTTGAAAGGAAATTTTATTTGCCGCTCGGAAAGGATTCATGTATGCTCGCCTTAAAAGACAATTCAGCAGAGGGCTTTATCATGGAGAAAATTCGCATAGGTGTCAGCACATGTCTTCTTGGGGAGTCGGTGCGGTATGACGGCGGGCATGCCCGCGACCGGTACGTAACCGATACGCTGGTGCAATATAGGTAATTTATGCCCGTGTGTCCCGAAATGGAGGTAGGTAAAGAATGTTTCCATACAAACTACAAGAGGTGTTTTATGGGCCATCAAAAAACTGCCACGTTTTTCCTATTGACAATTTTAGCAGGCTTGGTTCTTGCGGGTTGCTATCCAAAAAGGGTGGGCCCCGAAGGCCCCGATGGAAAGAAGCTAACCTGGGCTGAGATGACCCAGACTCAGCGTAAAGTGTTTATGGGAAAGGAAATTCTGCCCCGTGCAGCCGTTCTTTTCAAAGAGTGGCGTCCCGAACGTTTTGCCAATGTGGACTGCACACTGTGTCATGGATCGGGGCCAAAAACTGGAAACTACCATATGCCAACCGCCCATCTCCCCAGACTCAGCGGTGAATTGCTCCTGGGGCCAGAGTTCGAAAAGCATCCGGAAACAACCCGACTGAAGCTGGATCGCCTCGTACCCATGATGGCCGATACCCTTGGTGTGAAGCCCTTCAGCATTGTTACCCAAACCGGATTCGGATGCTATTCCTGTCATTTAGGCCCATCGGGAGCCATGTTTGGAAACCAGATTTAGAGCTGAAATGGTGATGGAAAGTAGTTCCAACAAATGTTTCTGCCTACCCGGCACTCCACCATGAATATTGTTCACGAATATGGCAATAAAGACTGCAGATGAAAACAGAACCGGATCGAAGCAGAGAGCCTGGCTAAAAGCAGCCCGACTCCAATTCTATCCCATGGCCTGGATTGCCTACAGCCTGGGCGCCGTCCGTGCCGAAGACCTATACCATGTTTTTCACATGAAACCATACCTTGCCGGATACCTGTGTCTTTTTCTTCTTGAACTGCTGACGGTTCTTCTGGCCTTTCAAAGGGGATTACTGGATCATCGCACTGGATGATGAATACCGGTACGCCATGGTCGGACACCCATGCAAAAAGTATCTCTGGGTACTCAGCCGAACACCCGCAATGGATGAAAAAACCTACAACATGCTTCTTCAGAGGGCCGAATCCAACGGATACGATGTGGAAAAAATCGAACGCATCCCCCAGGAATGTGCGCCACTTGTTAACCCATAAGGTGCACCCCTTTCAGGTATTCCATTTAAAATCGAAAACTCACACTAAGAACTGGCGCCGGACAATAATCTATCCCGTCGTCTGTTAACAGCCTTCAAAGAATCAGTATAACAAAAAACGCCGGAGTCTCTTTTTGACGATTTCCGGCGTTTTTTTGTTCAAGATTTGGACTGAACTATTTCACGCAACTGCCTTTGGGTTTTCAACTTGACACACAGGTTTTATTTTGACTAATATTCCGCCATCAAGTTTTAGTTAAAATGAAATTTTTAAGCCTTTTGCCACCACAACAGGGATCGTTTCGAATCTCAAGGTAAAACGCCGAAATCAGAGCCAACCTGGCAGATAAATAAAGGAGCCCCGTATGCCGAAGCGTGACGACATCAACAAGGTAATGATCATCAGTTCAGGACCCATCATCATCGGGCAGGCCTGTGAATTCGACTATTCCGGCACCCAAGCCTGCAAGGCCCTGCGGAAACTGGGCTATGAAATCGTTCTGGCCAATTCGAACCCCGCCACCATCATGACGGACCCAGGCATGGCGGAAGCCACCTACATCGAAGCCCTCAATGTGCGGACCATGACGGAGATCATTGAAAAGGAACGGCCCGATGCCCTCCTCCCCAATCTTGGGGGCCAGTCGGGTCTCAACCTTTCTTCGGCGCTGGCGGAAACCGGCGTGCTGGACAAATACGGCGTCAAGATCATCGGCGTCGAGGTGGACGCCATTAAACGGGGAGAGGATCGCATCGCCTTCAAGGCCACCATGAACAAGCTCGGCATTGAAATGCCCAAAAGCGATCCGGCCTTCACTGTTGAAGAAGCGGAAAAAATCGCCGATCAGCTGGGGTACCCGGTGGTGATCCGGCCCGCCTATACCATGGGCGGCACCGGCGGGGGACTGGTCTACAATGTGGAAGAACTCCGGATCATCGCCGCCCGAGGCATTTCCGCCAGCTTTGTGGGGCAGATTCTTGTGGAAGAATCGGTGCTGGGGTGGGAGGAACTTGAGCTTGAAGTGGTCCGGGACGCCAAAAACCAGATGATTACGGTCTGCTTCATCGAAAATGTGGATGCCATGGGAGTTCACACGGGTGATTCCTTCTGCACGGCCCCCATGCTGACCATTGATTCGGAACTGCAGAAAAAGCTGCAAAAGCACTCCTATGATATTGTGGAGGCGATCAAAGTCATCGGCGGCACCAACATTCAATTTGCTCATGATCCCGAAACCGGGCGGGTGGTGGTTATTGAAATCAATCCCAGAACCAGCCGTTCCTCGGCCCTTGCTTCAAAGGCTACCGGTTTTCCAATCGCCCTGGTGTCGGCCATGCTGGCCTGCGGCCTGACCTTGGATGAAATTCCCTACTGGCGTGACGGAACCCTGGAGAAGTATACCCCCTGGGGAGATTACGTTGTGGTAAAATTTGCCCGATGGGCCTTTGAAAAATTTGAAGGGGCCGAGGACAAACTGGGCACCCAGATGCGCGCTGTGGGCGAAGTGATGAGCATCGGGAAAAACTACAAGGAAGCACTGCAAAAGGCCATCCGATCCCTGGAAAACGGACGTTATGGCCTGGGGTTCGCCAAGAATTTCAACAAAAAACCCCTGGAAGACCTTATGGACCTGCTGGCCGAACCGACCAGCGAGCGTCAGTTTATCATGTACGAAGCCCTGAGAAAGGGGGCCGGCGTGGACGTGCTTCACCAGAAAACCCACATCAAACAATGGTTCATCGAACAGATGAAGGAACTGGTGATGCTGGAGGAAAAGATTCTCGCTTATAAAGGGGGAAAATTGCCCAATGATCTTCTGAGGCAGGCGAAAAAGGACGGATTTTCCGATCGCTACCTGTCTCAGATTCTCAAGGTTTCTGAAAATGAAATCCGGGAACAGCGCATTGGCCTGGGGGTGGTGGAAGGGTGGGAGCCGGTTCCCGTCAGCGGCGTGGAAAATGCGGCCTATTATTTCTCCACCTACAATGCGCCGGATCAGGTGGGTTCCAGCGACCGACGGAAGATCATGGTGCTGGGGGGCGGCCCCAACCGGATCGGCCAGGGCATCGAATTTGATTACTGCTGTGTTCACGCCGCTTTTTCCCTGAAAGATGAGGGGTTTGAATCCATCATGGTCAACTGCAATCCGGAAACCGTATCCACGGATTATGATACCTCCGACAAGCTCTACTTTGAACCGCTCACCGTTGAGGATGTGCTCAGCATCTATGAAAAAGAAAAACCCGAGGGGGTCATCGTTCAATTCGGAGGGCAGACGCCGCTGAACATTGCCGGCGAACTGGCCCGGGCAGGGGTGAAGATTATCGGCACCTCCCCGGAAACCATCGACCTTGCGGAAGACCGGGACCGCTTCAGGAATATGATGCGAGAACTGGGGATTCCACAGCCCGAGTCCGGCATGGCCAGCACTCTGGAGCAGGCCCTTGAAATTGCAGGGCGGATCGGTTATCCCCTCATGGTCAGGCCTTCCTACGTGCTGGGAGGCCGCGGAATGGAAGTGGTACATGACGAGGAAATGCTCAAGCATTATGTGGCCGCAGCCGTTGATGTGAGCCCGGAACGGCCCATCCTCATCGATAAGTTCCTGGAAAATGCCATCGAGGCGGAAGCCGACGCCATCAGCGACGGCACGGACGCTTATGTTCCGGCGGTGATGGAACATATCGAACTGGCCGGCATCCATTCGGGGGATTCCGCCTGCGTGATACCCCCCATCAGCATTGCGGCCAAACACCTGGACACCATCAATGAGTATACCCGAAGGATTGCCATCGAACTGAATGTGGTGGGATTAATGAACATTCAGTATGCCATTGCCAACGACACCGTCTATATCATTGAGGCCAACCCGCGGGCATCCCGAACCGTGCCGCTGGTCTCCAAGGTGTGTAATATTTCCATGGCACGTATCGCCACCCAGCTCATGCTGGGCAAGAAACTGGCGGATCTGGACATCAAACACAAAAACATTCCGCACTACGGGGTCAAGGAAGCGGTCTTTCCCTTTAACATGTTCCCGGAAGTGGATCCCCTTCTGGGACCCGAGATGCGGTCAACAGGAGAAGTGCTGGGTATGGCGGATTCCTTTGGTCTGGCCTATTACAAGGCTCAGGAAGCCACCCAGTTGCCCCTGCCGGATGGGGGAACTGTGCTGCTGACCGTATCCGAAGCGGACCGACCCGCCGTGGTAGAAGTGGCGCGGCAGCTTCACCAGCTGGGGTTTAACATTCTCGCCACCAACGGCACACACCAGTTCTTAAAGGAATGCGAGATTGAATCCAAAATCATTCTGAAGATGTACGAAGGACGTCCCAATATTGTGGACGCTATTAAAAACAATGAAATTCACCTGGTAATCAACACCCCCACCGGAAAATTGAGCAAACATGACGATTCCTACATCCGCAAAACCGCCATTAGATTCAAAATCCCCTACATTACAACGCTTGCTGCCGCACTGGCCGCCGTCCGGGGGATTGCCGCCCACCAGCGGGGACACGGCACGGTGAAGTCACTTCAGAGCTATCACCAGGATATCAAGTAACAGAAAGAAGAAAAGGAAACCTTAAGGATGGGATTGTAGTGAGTTACGAGT
>JBBSAR010000029.1:0-18508 GCA_038252125.1 Desulfatiglandales bacterium | reverse complement strand
TTCATTCACGGGTATTGCCTTTAGGTCAACATGCTGAATGATAAAAGATGTTAACCTTTGCATGTCAGCGTAAATAAACTTGTCTTTCCAATTGATTAGTCGCAGGTTTTTGAAAACCTCACAACATTTAGACTTATGCGGAAATTCGCCCATAAATGCTTGACAACATAAAAGCATCATTTTAATTTAATAGATTGGACTGATACAAATTTTCATTTTTTTTGCGGAATCCGAAAATAACGCTTTTTTTAACCACAATGCAAGGATGAGAAAGGAAAGGTTTTATGGGAGCGACAACTAAGACGGTAGAAGGAAACGAGGCGGCGGCCCATGTGGCGTATGCCATGAGCGACGTGGCCGCCATATACCCTATTACGCCATCGAGCACCATGGGGGAATATGCCGATGAATGGGCTGCCCATGGGAGAAAAAACATCTTTGGACAGGTCTTGAAAGTAGTGGAAATGCAATCTGAGGCAGGCGCGGCGGGCGCTGTTCACGGGGCCTTGTCGGGCGGGGCGCTGTGTACCACCTTTACGGCGTCTCAGGGTCTTTTGCTGATGATTCCCAATATGTATAAGATTGCCGGAGAATTGATGCCGGGCGTTTTTCATGTATCCGCCAGGGCCATCGCTTCCCATGCCCTTTCCATATTCGGGGATCATGGCGACATCAATGCCGTACGCCAGACCGGATTTTCGTTACTGGCGTCCGCCTCCGTGCAGGAGGCCATGGATCTGGCCCTCGTGGCCCATCTTGCGTCTATCCGCGCCAGCCTGCCGTTCATTCACTTTTTTGATGGTTTCAGGACCTCGTCGGAAATCCAGAAGATCGACTTCATCGATTACGACGACATGGGCAGGCTCGTGGATTTGGAAGCGATTGATCTATTCCGAAGCAGGGCCATGAATCCGGAACACCCCCAACTGCGCGGGACGGCCCAGAATCCCGACATCTTTTTCCAGAACAGGGAAGCTTCCAATCCCTTTTACAGCCGCATTCCGGCCATCGTGCAGGAAGAGATGGACAAAGTGGGCGATCTGGTTGGGCGTACCTACAACCTGTTTGATTATGTAGGAGATCCGGAAGCGGACCGGGTGGTCATTTCCATGGCTTCGAGCTGTGACACCCTTGAAGAGACCGTAAATCATCTCAACAAGAATGGAGAACGGGTCGGTCTGTTGAAGGTTCGCCTCTATCATCCTTTTTCCACGGAGCATTTTCTCAGGGCCCTTCCCGCCACAACGGAAAAGATCGCGGTCTTGGAAAGAACCAAGGCGCCGGGCTCCCTTGGAGAGCCCCTGTACCAGGACGTATGCACCGTTTTCCATGAGAAAGGCGATTTTCAGGAAGTGGTGGGCGGCCGGTACGGACTCGGAAGCAAGGACTTTACCCCATCCATGGCAAAGGCGGTTTTCGACAACCTGCGATCCAGGGGACCTAAAAATCATTTTACGGTGGGGATCGTGGATGATGTCACCTTCACTTCCCTGAAAGAAGCCGAAGAGTTCGATCCCACACCCGAGGGAACGGTGAGCTGCAAATTCTGGGGCCTGGGGGCGGATGGAACCGTAGGCGCCAACAAGAATGCCATTAAGATCATCGGCGAGAATACGGATATGTTCGCGCAGGCCTATTTTGCTTACGATGCCAAAAAGTCCGGCGGCATTACCATGTCGCACCTGAGGTTCTCACCCCACAAGATTCAATCTCCCTACCTGTTGGAAACGGCGGACTTCATCGCCTGTCACAATCCGTCTTTTGTGCACGAATATGAGATCCTTGAAGGGATCAAGAGGGGCGGATCATTCCTGCTAAATTCCGACTGGAGCCTCAAGAAGATGGAACAGAATCTCCCCGACCATATGAAAAGGACCATTGCGCGGAAAGGTATCGCCTTTTACAATATCGATGCGCTGGCTATAGCCAAAAAGCTCGGGCTCGGCGCCCGGATCAACATGATCATGCAGGCCGCTTTCTTTAAGATCGCCAATGTCATTCCCCCTGAGGAAGCCTTCGGCTATATGAAAGAGGCCATCAAAAAGAGCTACGGGAAAAAAGGCGAAAAGATCGTCAAGATGAACGAGGATGCGGTGGATCAGGCTGTGGGCGCGCTCAAGAAGATCAAGGTTCCCAAGTCATGGGCAACGGCCGGACACGAAGCCTACATGGATAAAGACGAACCGGAATTCGTGACCGATGTCATGCGGCCCATGCTTGCCCAGCAGGGAGACAAACTGCCGGTCAGCCTGATGCCGCCGGATGGAATTTTTCCCACCGCCACCACCCAATACGAAAAGCGGGGCATCGCCGTCAACGTGCCCCAGTGGCTGCCGGAAAACTGCATTCAGTGCAACCAGTGCGCCTTCGTATGCCCCCATGCGGTGATCAGGCCGGTGCTGGCGCATGAGGAGGATCTGAAGAATGCGCCGAAAGATTTTGTGACGCTGGAAGCCAAGGGCAAGGAATTCAAAGACCTCCATTTCCGGATACAGATCAGTCCGCTCGACTGTACCGGTTGCGGCAACTGCGCGCAGGTGTGCCCTGCCAAGGAGAAGGCCCTGGTCATGAAACCCCTTGCTTCCCAGTCGGAAGTCCAGGTTCTTAATCATCATTTTTCCACGCATCTTCCAAGGATTGAAGATCTGGTGTCTCCCGCCTCGGTAAAAGGCAGCCAGTTCAAACTGCCTTTGTTCGAGTTCTCGGGGGCCTGTCCCGGATGCGGTGAAACCCCCTATATAAAACTGGTCACCCAGTTGTACGGGGACCGGATGATCATCGCCAACGCCACGGGATGCTCCTCCATTTATGGAGGATCGGCGCCTGTCTGTCCCTATACCGTAAATGAAAACGGGCATGGTCCCGCCTGGGCCAATTCCCTTTTTGAAGACAATGCGGAATATGGGCTCGGCATGGAACTGGCAGTGAATCAGCGTAGGGCGGCGCTTGCCGATATGGTGCGCGAAGCCCTTGAAGGAGAGGTTTCCGCTCCCCTTAAAGAGGCCATGGAAGGGTGGCTCGCCAATATGGAAGATGGAGAACTGTCCAGGAAATTCGGGCAGGAACTGGCCGGACTGATTGAAGACGAGTTCATGAATTCGGACGTTGAGGTCGATACGCTGCTTCTGGAGATTCTTGATATGCGCGATTACCTCACCCGAAAATCGATATGGATTATCGGTGGAGACGGCTGGGCCTACGATATCGGTTACGGCGGCCTGGACCATGTGATCGCTTCCGGACATGACGTCAATATTTTGGTGCTGGATACCGAAGTGTATTCCAACACGGGCGGCCAGTCTTCCAAGGCCACGCCCACGGGGGCAGTCGCCAAATTTGCCGCCAGCGGCAAACCCACCCGGAAAAAAGACCTGGGACGCATGGCCATGACCTACGGATATGTATACGTCGCTTCGGTGGCCATGGGCGCCAACAAGAACCAGCTTATGAAGGCCGTAGTGGAAGCCGAAAGCTACCGGGGGCCGTCCCTGATTATTTCCTATGCCCCTTGCATTAATCACGGGATCAACATGGGAATGACCCAGGAAGAGGAAAAAAAGGCGGTGGAAGCCGGATACTGGCCCCTCTACCGATACGATCCGCGGCTAAAGGATGAAGGAAAGAATCCGTTCATCCTGGATTCCAAAGAGCCCACGGGCAATTTCAGGGACTTTCTCATGGGCGAGGTACGTTACTCCAGCCTGACCAGGACGTTCCCGGAAAGCGCTGAAAAGCTTTTTGATCTAGCCGAAAAACAGATGAAGGAACGCTACGAGCTATACAAGCATATGGCCGAGTAGAAAGAAAAATTTTTAACTCCGTCAACAACCCCGGGCAGGGCCCTGCGGCCCTGCCCGGATCTTTCTTCAGAGAATAGGAACATTCCATGGAATTGGATCGACCGCTGGTTCTGGCCACGAAGAATATGGGAAAGATTGCTGAATTCAGGGACCTGTTCGATGGGGTATCGGTATCCCTGAAGTCTCTGGATGATTTCGGACCGATCCCCGAGGTGGTGGAAGACGGCGAAACTTTTGAAGACAATGCCGTGAAGAAAGCACGGTTCACCGCGAGGGTGCTTGGATTTCCCGCGATCGCCGATGATTCGGGCCTTGTTGTGGAAGCGCTGGGAGGGCGTCCCGGTGCCTATTCTTCAAGGTATGCGGGAGAAGGCGCCACCGATTTGGACAACAACCGCAAACTCCTCAAGGACATGGAAGGCATCACGGACAGGGAAGCCTATTTCCTCTGCGTCCTTGCCATTGCGGTTCCAAGAGGTCCGGCGCTCATTTACGAGGGAAAATGCGAGGGCGTTATCGCCCGGGAAATGAGCGGAGGCCAGGGGTTCGGATATGATCCCCTATTTTACCACCCGCCCTCGGGGAAGACCTTTGCCGAGATGTCTTCAGAAGAAAAGAACCGTCTGAGTCATCGCGGAAAGGCCATGCTGGAGCTGAAAGGGGAAGCGAAGAAAGTTCTCATCTGGCTAAGCCGGCGTCTCAAGGAAGAAACATTATGATTTCATTTAAGAAATGCACTTAACGGTTAGGTAGTTGCAAAGGGGGCATGCTTTTTTTGTCACCTTTTTTTAAAATCCGGCTCTTTACTCTAAAGAGAAGCGGAAATGGCAAAGAGGGTAGGTGTTTGACAAACATTTTTTCATGCCTATCATAAAAACTGAAGGAACAAAGAATACTATTCAGGGAGGATAACATGTTAGAAATTACTGAAAAAGCCAGTGAGATGATCAAGGATTTTCTGAAAGATCGGGATGAGATTCCAGCCATCCGGATCATGCTTTCACAAGGTGGCTGATCCGGGCCCTCTTTGGGCATGGCTCTGGATGAGTCAAAAAAAGACGATGAGGTTTTTGACGACAGGGGTCTTACCTATGTAATCGAAAAATCCTTATATGAAAATGTGAAACCAATTCGCGTGGATTACGTTACCAGCGCCATGGGAGCCGGTTTCAATATTGCTTCGAGCATGCAGACCGGCGCTTCATGCGGCAGCAGCGGCGGATCGTGCAGCTGCTAATTTCGTAAACGGCAAAAAAAACATCATCACCCTCCCATGAATGACCGCAAAGGTCAACTTCCATGACGAGGGTGGTGATTTTTTTTATCCATCAGAACGCCCCCAGTTGACAATGGGAGATTTTTATCCCAAGTTTTTCACAGGCTGAAGATACCTCCATTTTTCTCAATCCGAAAGCCTTGGCAATTTCCCATGCCACGGCACAGGGAAGACGGTTGTCGGAAAGAGAGTCCTGAATTTTTTTCCTCAGATTTTCCGAAACCTCTTCGGCCGCTTTCACGATGCGTTTCCGAGGGGTATAACCAAAAAGACCAAGTTGACATTTGCTTAAGCGAAGTTCAAGAAGGTCCGCGGCCACACCGATTTCGGATGCATCCCGTCCTGTCTCCGACGCGATCTTGAAGGCGACCGCACAGGGGATCTGTCCCTCTTCCGCCTCCTTTTTCAAGGCATTGGCTACCAGGGGATCCATGCTTCTGCTCTCATCATGCTTTTTTTTGAAGTGACCTTTGTCTTCTTTCGTCATGGTTTTCTCTCCTGAAAATATTTAAGTTCTTGATTTTGAATCCAGCGTAACATAAAAATCGGGATATGGACAAGAGATGTAAATGATCTCGCCCAAAGAAATCCTCCGCGTCTACGCGCGCCGCGGGAAAAGGGATTCAGGTCCCGGAGAGCATTGACTGATCTGATTTATGGAAAGAAGGACACAAAAGCCGGAAGGGCCTTTTCGCCGGTGAAAGGTGGAAATCATGATTCGAGAAAACGTCAGGAAGATATTACAGGAACTGCCGGAAGGAGTGGAACTGGTCGGAGCGGCCAAAACAAGGACCACGGACGAAATAACGGAAGCCATTGACGCGGGCCTCCGCATTGTGGGGCACAATTATGTTCAGGAGGCCGAGGCATCGTTTCGTGCCTTGGGGAACAGGGCGAAGTGGCACATGATCGGCCATTTGCAGTCCAATAAGGCCAAAAAAGCCGTGGAAATCTTTGACATGGTTGAAACGGTGGATTCCCTGAAGCTTGCCACTGCCATCAGCAGGGCCGCGGTGGCGAAACAGAAGGTTATGCAGGTCCTTGTGGAAATCAACAGCGGAGAAGAAGACCAGAAAGCGGGGGTCCTTCCAGTGAATGCCCTTTCTCTTATCCTGGAGATGGTACGTCTAAAGAACCTGAAAGTTGCGGGGTTGATGACCATGGGTCCTTTTGTCGGAGATCCGGAAGATGCAAGGCCTTACTTTAAAAGGACAAAGGACCTCTTTGAAGAAATAAAACAGAAGGAAATTGAGGACCTGGAAATGCGGGTCCTTTCCATGGGGATGTCAAATTCCTATAGGATTGCCATCGAGGAAGGCGCGACGTTTGTGCGGATTGGAACAAAGATATTCGGCGAGAGATAAAGGACACCTGTCATATTCTGGTCAGGATAATGTATTTGTCTTTAAAATCTACCTTAAACCGGTCTCCATCATGGAATGGAGTTTCCACGAGATGTTCTTGTGTGACAAGGATTCCATCTGCTTTGAGTTTCACCGGACTGGTGTCCCTGTATAGGCCCGTCACATGAATATATTTTTTGAGTTTATAGCTCAGATAGGCTACTTTCTCCTGCAGTGTCTTGAGTGAAATTCCCGCTTCCTCGCAGATCTTTCCGGCATCTTTGTATTTGAGAATGTAGAAAAGGAGTTTCTTTTCCGACGCGATAACGTTTTTGCTTGCAGGAGCTTCCGTAATTTCCCTGATCGGCTGAGGAACTTTTTTGGGCTCTTCCTTCCCGGGCGCGGGCTGGGAAGAGACCAACAAATCAGCTACAGCCCCGGCATTTTCGGAACGATTATCATCCGGCAGCAATTTACGGATTTCAACGTCCCAGCGATCCAGATTGGGCAGGGCGTCATCCAGCTCATTACTCAATCGGTCCCATTCGCTGCCGGGATCCAGGTCAAAATCATCCACATCCTTGAGCAACCCTTCTCCCATGATGTATCTCCTCTCACCTGTTGACATGAGAAGAAAGCATAATATAAAAAAATGGAAAAGTAAATAGTAAAAAAATGTTGGAGGGTTATGGCTTTTTCAAAGCAGGTTTGCTCCGAAAACATCCGACAATTTGGAGGTTCCACGTTGACAGCCTCCGCGGGTCCTATTAACATCCTTCCTATTCCTCCACCCAGTCCAGGGTTCTTTCCACCGCCTTCTTCCAGCCCTTGTAGCCTTGTTCTCTTCGGACCGCTTCCATGCCGGGCCGCCATTCCTTCTCAACTTTCCATCTTTTGCTCAATTCTTCGAGACCGGACCAGAAACCCGTGGCCAGGCCGGCGGCATAGGCGGCGCCCAGGCAGGTGGTTTCCACGATGGTCGGCCGGATAACCGGCACATCCAGCATATCCGCCTGGATCTGCATCAACAGATCGTTGTGGACCATCCCGCCATCCACCTTCAGGTGAGACAGGGTTACGCCCGAATCCCTGTTCATGGCCTCCACTATATCGCGGGTCTGGTAACAGACGGCCTCGAGGGCGGCCCTGGCCATGTGTCCCCGGTTCACATATCGGGTGAGTCCCACCATAACTCCCCTCGCATCCGAGCGCCAGTATGGCGCAAAGAGCCCTGAAAAGGCGGGAACAATATACATCCCTCCGCTGTCTTCCACCTGTCGGGCCAGCTCTTCCACCTCCGGGGCGCTGGAAATCAATTTGAGGTTGTCCCTGAGCCATTGAACCAGGGCGCCGGCAATGGCGATGGAGCCCTCAAGGGCGTATATGGGCTCTTTGCCCCTTACCTGGTATGCCAGGGTTGTAATCAGCCCATGCGTGGAGGCCACCGGTCTGGGACCGGTATTCATGAGGAGAAAACAACCGGTGCCGTAGGTGTTCTTGGCCTGGCCCTCTTCGAAACAGAGTTGACCCACAAGGGCGGCCTGCTGGTCTCCCAGGGCGCCGCAGACTGGAACGCGTGCCCCCACGGGACCATCCACTGACGTCATTCCCCAGAATTCCGTATCCACGGAGGGCACGATTCGTGGAAGAATCCGTCTCGGTATTTCCAACCGGTCGAGAATCTCTTCATCCCAGTCCAGAGTGTTCAAATCCATAAGCATGGTCCGACTGGCGTTGGTCACATCGGTTACGTGGGCGCCCCCTGCCGGGCCGTCTGTGAGCTGCCAGATGCACCAGGTTTCCATGGTCCCGAAGCACGCATCTCCACGAAGGGCGGCGGCTCGCGCCTCGGGATGGTGATCCAGTATCCACTTGATTTTCGGACCGGAGAAATAGGTGGCCACCGGGAGGCCCGTTTTGCCTCTGAAACGGTCGATTCCACCATCCTTGATCAGCTCGTGGCAGAGCTTGTCCGTTCGCGTGCACTGCCACACAATGGCATTGCCATAAGGCCTTCCCGTATTTTTGTCCCAAAGGACCGTGGTCTCCCGCTGGTTCGTGATCCCTATGGCCGTCAGATCCTGTCCCCTGATTCCGGTTTTCAGAAGGGCCCGGGCAATAACTTCCTGCGCATTTTTCCAGATTTCCAGCGGATCATGTTCCACCCATCCCGGTCTTGGAAATATCTGTTCATGTTCTTTCTGAGCAAAGCCTGCAATGTCCCCTGCATGATCAAAAATAATAAAACGGGTACTGGTTGTTCCCTGGTCCAGTGCTCCTACGTATCCGCCCATATCACCCTCCCGAAAAAAAAGGGCCGGCCTGACTGGCCGGCCCCTATTCAACCTGCAATAAAAAAACTTCAATAGCCGTGGGCTACTTTACCCGTCCCTCACGCCAGGCCTGAATGAGTTGGTCGTAGTCGACGGTCTGACCTTTCGGCTTCTCATTGGCAAGCTTGGGCTTGGGCGATCCGGGCTTTTTCAGCCATACTTCCGGGTCGATGCATTCGTTCAGCTTGGGTCCGCATTCTTTCTGCGCCCCAGCACGCTCGATGCGCTGCATGACTTTATCCATCTCCGCAGCGAGATTGTCCATGGCCCTGTCCACGGTCACTTCACCGGAAACCGCCTCGCCGATATTCTGCCACCAGAGCTGCGCCAGTTTCGGATAGTCAGGCACATTGGTTCCCGTGGGGGTCCATGCCACGCGGGCCGGGCTGCGGTAGAACTCCACCAGTCCGCCCAACTTCGGCGCCCTGTCGGTGAAGGCCTGGCTTCGGATGTCACTGTCACGGATAGGCGTCAGGCCGACCATGGCTTTCTTGAGGGAAGTGGTTTTGGCTACACAGAACTGGGCGAAGAGCCATGCGGCCTTGCGGCGCTCCAACGGCGTGCTCTTCATGAAAGTCCAGGACCCGCAGTCCTGATAACCCAGCTTCATCCCCTCTTCCCAGTAGGGACCGTGAGGGGAGGGAGCCATACGCCATTTAGGGATGCCATCAGCGTCGACCGTGGGGCCCGGTTTGACCATATCAGGCAGGAAGGCCGTATACCAGAAGATCTGCTGGGCCACATTCCCGCCCGCCAGGAATGGCAGGTAGGTGTAGAAATCCATTCCCAAAGCACCGGGAGGTGCATATTTTCTTAGCCATTCCATATACTTGCGCAGGGCGTACTTGGCTGCCGGGCTGTTGGCGGCCCCGCCCCGACAAACACTGGATCCCACAGGGCTGCAACCCTCAACCCGGATGCCCCATTCGTCCACCGGTTTGCCATTAGGCAGACCCTTATCACCACAACCTGCCATGGATAACCATGCATCGGTAAATCGCCATCCCAGGTCCGGGGCCTTTTTACCGTAATCATTGTGGCCGTAGACAGCCTTGCCATCGATTTCCTTGACATGCTCGGTGAAAAACTCGGCAATGTCCTCGTAGGCGGACCAGTTGACCGGAACGCCAAGCTCATAGCCATAGATTTCCTTGAATTTCTTCTTGAAATCCGGACGTTTGAACCAGTCATAGCGGAACCAGTAGAGATTGGCGAACTGCTGATCCGGAAGCTGATAGATCTTTCCGTCCGGACCGGTGGTGAACGATATACCCATGAAATCCGGGACATCAAGGGTCGGCAAGGTCACGTCCTTTCCTTCACCGTTCATGAAATCGCTCAGGGGCACAACAAAACCGTAACGCATGTGCGTGCCGATGAGGTCGGAATCGTTGACCCAGCCGTCATAGATGTTTTTCCCGGATGCCCATTGCGTCTGGAGCTTCTCAATAACGTCCCCTTCCTGGATCAGGTCAAAGGAGACTTTGATTCCGGTAATCTCTTCGAAGGCCTTGGCTAAAACTTTTGCCTCATATTCGTGCGTTGTGAGGGTCTCGGAGACGACCTTGATATTCATCCCTTTAAAAGGTTCAGCCGCCTTGATAAACCATTCCATTTCCTTCATCTGTTGATCTTTGGTCAGTGTGGAGGGCTGGAACTCGTTGTCTACCCATTTTTTGGCAGCATCCGTCTGCGGGGAGGACCAGCAGGGAACACTGAAAAAAACAAGTGACAGGGCTGCGATCATGCAAAAAAAAGTTCTATTCTTGCTCATCATTGCCTTTTTCTCCTTTCAAATCGATTGGGTTCATCGCACAAGCCCCACCCGTAAGAAAATAATAGTTTTCCACTATGCCTTCATTCGAGCTGGGAAACCGGCAGGGCTAACCAGAGGCTTCGTTGGATCCGCCTCATCTCTTTGATGTCGTCACCACCCCCTTTCCAAACTCCAATCTATCCCCAGATCATTACCACGGCAATCCAGCAAACCACAACTGCCAGCAGTATCCATAAAGAGAAATGGGTCCAGGCGATCCAGGCGAAGAATAGATACGCACTGCTCAAAATCCCCATAAAAAGCCTATCGCCCGGTGTCGTGGGGATCGGCAGGAACCCGCGGCGTTCCAGGGAAGGGGACACGGTCTGCCATACGGTCATGGCAATTACGATCAAGATAATGGCGCCGCAAAAAATGGCCGTAGGCACGGTCCATTCCATCCATGCGAGTGTAAACTTCATGGTTCTCCCTCCCCTATACCCGGCCCATGGCAAAGCCTTTGGCCATATGATTGCGCACAAACCAGATCACCATAGCGCCCGGCACAATCGTCAGGATACCGGCGGCGGCCAGGAGGCCGTAGTCGAGTCCGGTGGCGCTGATGGTCCTGGTCATGATTGCAGAGATCGGTTTTGCTTCGGTTACCGTCAAAGTCCGGGCCAACAGCAGTTCCACCCAGCTGAACATGAAGCAGAAAAAGGCTGTTACTCCCACCCCGGCCCGGATCAGCGGGATGAAGATGGTGATAAAAAAGCGTGGGAAACCGTAGCCGTCGATAAAGGCGGTTTCATCGATTTCACGGGGAACCCCGGACATGAACCCTTCCAGTATCCAGACCGCCAGCGGCACATTGAACAGGCAGTGAGCCAGGGCTACCGCTATGTGGGTGTCCAGGAGACCCACAGTGGAATAGAGCTGAAAGAATGGCAGTGCGAAAACGGCCGCCGGCGCCATTCGGTTGGTGAGCAGCCAGAAAAACATCTGCTTGTCGCCGACGAACTGATAGCGGGAAAAGGCGTAGGCGGCAGGCAGGGCCACAGACAGCGAAATAACGGTGTTCATGGCCACATAAATCATGGAATTGACATACCCCATATACCAGGATGAATCCGTAAAGATCTTCATATAATTCATGAAGGTAATATTTTTCGGATACAGGACAAAGGACGCCAGGATGTCTGCGTTGGACCTGAGCGACATATTGAGCATCCAGTAGATGGGCATCAGCAGCAGGATGAAGTAGATAATAAGGCCGACGTATTTTTTCTTTCCTTTCATACCTTTTCTCCTTTTCCGACACGCTGGAGCGCCTGGTAGAAGATAAAGCTGAACAGCAGTACGATGACAAAGTAGATAAGCGAAAAAGCCCCGCCCGGTCCCAGATCGAATTGCAGCAGGGCGATCTTGACAAGATAGATGGAGAGGAACGTGGTGGCATTGCCGGGACCGCCCCCGGTCAGCACGAAAGGTTCCGCGTAGATGAGGAAACTGTCCATGAAACGGAGCAGAAAAGCGATGGTCAACACACCCCGCATCTTGGGAAGCTGGATGTACAGAAAGGTGGACCAGGCCGATGCGCCGTCAATTCGGGCTGCCTGATAATAGGCCTCCGGAATGGCCCGAAGGCCCGCATAAGCCAGCAGGGCCACCAGCGGCGTCCAGTGCCAGACCTCCATCATCATGAGGGTGATCCAGGCATCCAGCGAATTAGCCGTATGGTCAAACGGAATGCCGAGAAGGTTGTTTATCCCCGCGCCCATCAGGCCGATATCCGGTCGAGTAAAGATGATCCAGATAGTTCCGATGGTATTCCACGGGATCAGCAGAGGAAGAGCAATGGTCACCAGACAGACAGGGGCCCCCCAGCCCTTTTTCGGCATGGCAAGGGCGATGAGAATGCCCAGGGGCATTTCAATCAGCAATACGAGCCCTGAGAACAGGAACTGGCGCCACAGGGCCTCATGAAGGCGCCTGTCTGCCAGCATTTCCCGAAACCACTCGGTCCCAACGAAGATGCTCTGTCCCGGCCCGAAGATATCCTGGACCGAATAGTTGATTACGGTCATCAGGGGAATGATGGCGCTGAACGCGACGATGACGAAAACCGGCAGCACCAGCAGCCAGGCCTTATTGTTTGGCCATTTTTCCATGGGCATATCCTTTTTTATCTGTTACTTATCACTCTTCACTTTTCACTTGCCACTCGTTACTTAATCAACCACCCGTCGGAAAAAAGCCTGGTCCACTGCTTTGGAAAACCAAGCCAGACCCGATCTTTCCGGATAGGGTGGTCTTCGAGAACCCTGGCCTTTACGATTTTCTCCGCCAGGGTAAGCGTCACAATCTTATAGCTGCCCAGATCCTCCACCAGCTTGATCCTTGCTTCGATCCTGTCCTCTCCGGGTTCGCCGTGCACTTCCAGGTGCATGGGTCGGATTCCAATCTGCAGTTTTCCCCCGGCCTTATGCCCTTTTCCCGCTGTTTCCCCGTTCAGGGCAATGCCCAGGCCATCGACGCGGGCCATGCTCCCATCCAGGGTGCATTCCAGAAGATTCATGCCGGGGCTTCCGATAAAATACCCGACGAAACTGTGTTCCGGATTCTCAAAAAGGTCCTGGGGGGAACCGATCTGCACGATTTCCCCTTCGTACATGACGGCCACCTGGTCCGCGAAGGTCAACGCTTCCACCTGATCGTGGGTCACATAGATGAACGTCAGTTTCAACTGTTCGTGGATCTCTTTGAGTTTGCGCCGCAGATGCCACTTGAGTTGTGGATCGATCACCGTCAACGGTTCATCAAAAAGGATGGCCGCCACATCGCTTCGAACCAGCCCGCGACCCAGCGAGATTTTTTGCTTGGCATCGGCGGCAAGACCGGCTGCCCTTTTGTTGAGAAAAGAGGTGAGATCCAGGATGTCCGCTATTTCCAGGACCCGCTCCTTTACCTGATCTTCATTGAAGCCGCGATTGCGCAAAGGAAATGCCAGATTGTTGTAAACCGTCATGGTATCGTAGAGAACGGGAAACTGGAAGACCTGGGCGATATTGCGTTTTTCCGGCGGCAACGCCGTGACATCCTTGCCGTCGAACAGAACTTTTCCCCTGCTGGGAGTAAGCAGGCCTGAAACGACGTTGAGCAAGGTGGTTTTTCCACAGCCGGAGGGCCCCAGCAGAGCGCAGGCGGCGCCGTCTTCCCAAACATTCTGGATACGCTTCAGGGCGTAATCCGATTCTGATCCGGGTTTTTGTCTGTAGCTGTGCGCGATTTCATTCAGCTCGATGCGAGCCATGACGGCCTCCTATTTCAGTCTGTCTAACGTAGGGAGTTGGAAGGGCGACGCGGCCAGCATTCCTGCCTCATCGTACACAAAGAAGCAGCAGGGGCTGACATATACGGTTATCTCAGAGCCTATGCGGACGGAACGTACCCCGTTCTCCTGAATGACCAATTGAAGGGTGTCGTGGGTCGCATGGATGAACGTCTCCGACCCGTTTATCTCCGCCAACTCCACAGTTGCCGGAATTTCCGCATCTTCCGCGCTTTTTCTGGATACGAAAAGATGGTTGGAACGGACCCCGAAAGTATAGTTCCCCTCCTTCAGGGATTTCATGTGGTCCTCCATCGGGATTTCAATATTCAACCCCATTTGCGCCTTGTTCCCCTGAATCGTGCCCGGAATAAAATTAATGGGCGGATCGCTGAAGACCTCGGCCGCCCTGGTGCTGGCAGGGGCATGATAGACCTGGGGCGTGGAGCCGGTTTGCAGGACGCGCCCTTTATCGATCACCACGATATTGCCCCCCAGCATCAGGGCCTCGGTCGGCTCCGTGGTGGTGTAGACGACGATGGCATCCCGCTGCTCAAAAATCTCTTGAAGTTCGGCACGCAGTTCCTCGCGCAGTTTATAGTCCAGGTTCACCAGGGGTTCATCAAGCAGGAGCAGGTCGGTTTCTTTCACCAGCGCCCTTGCGATGGCCACGCGCTGCTGCTGTCCACCGGAAAGTTCCGTGGGAAGGCGATCCAGAAATTTTTCAAGATGGAGCATTTCGGCGGTCTTGCGAACCCTCCGATCAATTTCCGCCTTTTTCATTTTGGCTATTTTCAGCGGGGAGGCGATATTCTTATAGATGGTCAGGGAGGGATAGTTGATGAACTGCTGGTACACCATGGCAATACTTCGTTTTCGGACGGATACCCCTGTAACATCTTTTCCGTTTGTCCGTATCCGACCGGTGGTCGGCCTGTCCAGCCCGGCCATCAATCGAAGGAGAGAGGTCTTCCCGGACAGGGTGCGCCCCAGGAGCACATTGCGGGAACCCGATTCAAATTCCAGGTTAATGTCCTGGAGATGGGCCTCACCCGCCACTATCTTGCTGATATTTTCAAGAACAAGAGACATGGGCCATTTATCCTGTCATGGAGTTTATGCCACAGAGAAAAACCCAAAGCTTGATACTATGGCATTAGCTCCACGATTTCAAATGTTTTGTTTTGATGCAGTCGCCCGCGACGCAAAAGCATCCACCGCTGCCCGGGCCGTGCTGATGGCCAATCCCGAACCGCATTTACCGCGCATCCAGTCCTGGCGCCCCAGTATGGATCCACAGGCGAAAAGATTGTCCAGCGCCGGCTCTCCTTTTTCGTTCAATGGCCTGAACAAATTATCCACCTCAATACCCGCGCGGTTGGCGGGGTGACCTCTGAGGTCAAGAAATTCTTTCCTGTGCCAGTCTTTTCTTTCTCCGGGCTGAAAAACAGGCAGGTCGAACAGCGGTTCCCTGATTTTATCCCGATCGGCGCGAAGCCCACGGGCCCAGAATCTTCCCGCGGCCAGAATGACCCCTTGCGCCCGAATGCTTTCTTTCTGGTCCTTGTATTCGAAGTCAAGGAGAAAGCCGGCGCCGTTCTGTCTTTCCCAGCGGACAACCCGGCCGGGCATAAGAAATTGGACGCCTCTGGCCGTCAACCCCCTTTTGAAGGACTCATCCAGTCTGAGGCCTGGAACGGAAAGGGGCATGGTGGGAATTTCAAAAACCGGCATGTTCAGCTCTCCGGACAGCTCCTCCACGATTTCATGGGTTCGGTCCATTCCCAGGACCGCGGGCAGACCGACTGCTTGGGCGTCTTCAAGGAGCGGACGGATTGCATCCGCCAGTTTTTTCAGGTTGCCCGGAAATTCCATATCCCTGGCCATAACATCCCCTGTAACAAGCCCCGTTACTTTTTCACTTCCGGGAAAGGCCACTTCCCTGCCTCGGATTCCCGGCCATCTGTCGGCCATGGTCTCCGCGATCTGTGTAGCGCTGAAATCTATCAGCCCTTTGAATCCCACAATCAAACAACGCCGCTTTTCCTTTAAGGCCTCTACCCCCTGCCACATGGTTTGTGGGACGTAGTAGGTGTATTTGGTGGTTCCCAGGGGCGTCATCACTTCCGAATTACCGCTCCCGTCTTTCCGGTAGAAAAGGCCTTGGCTTTTCAAAAAGGAAACCACCTTTTCCAAAGATCCGGCGATGGCATCTCTGCTGAGCCGGGCATAGGGGTGGGCCGGATGCTCCCTGGCAAGGGTCTCCATGGCCGCCCAGGGATCCCTCCATCTGTTTCCCGTTTCAACCGGATAAGTGCCCAAAAGATCCAGGAGACCGCTGGAAAACATGGTTGCCCCCGAGACACCCGCCACGATGCTGGAAATGCCCCTCTCCGCGGCAAAAAGGGCCGAGGAAAGACCGGATAGGCCGCATCCGATAATTGCCAGTTCGCATTCGAAAGGATGGTTTAGAGGCTTCATGTCCGCCCCGATCCCCCGTGGTTTTCCAGATCAAATGAACCGCAGTACAGGGCTTCCTTGAGTTCCGCCTGCATGATCTGGCTGTGCCAGAGAACGGGGCGTTCCCCTTTCCATCGTTCTTGTAAAAACTCCCGGAGGCTCTTGAGCCCCTCCGGCCCTTTCACCTGGCCGGTTTCCTGGAGAAACGCCAGGACCCTCTTCCCGCAAAATGTGCCCTGGCAGGCCCCTTTCCCCACACGCGACCGGAGTCCGATGGCGTTCAGGTCCAGATCCAGATGTTGTTCGCGAATGGCCCCCACAACACTTTCAATGGCGTTTTTCGGGATCAACTCGCATTCACACAGAAGAGGCTCCAACCTGTTTTCCGTTCCCCATCTTCTCGGACCGAAGGCGGGTTCCGTCCACATGCCGGAAGGCGTTGAAGGAAGAGGTTCTGTGCGGGTAAGGCATGGAGCGCTGACGCCGAGTCTTTCGCAGACAAGATCCGCGGTTTTCTCCGCCATGTACCGGTAAGTGGTAAGCTTGCCGGAGGGTACGGTGGCGAAGTTCTCCAGACCGTCGTTCCTGTGATCCAGCAACGTGAACCCCCTGCTTACCGAACGGTCATCCAGTTCCGTGTCCATTTTAAGGAGGGGCCGCACGCCGGCGTAGGCCCGTATGTAACGGATGCCTCTCAAGGTGGGGATCATTTTTGAACCCTCATCCACGATCAGGTCTACTTCTTCGATGGTGGGCCTGAGGTCTTCCAGCGAATTCACCCGAACAGAGGTCGTACCAAGGAGAGAGACCGTTCCTCCGGGTACGAGGATGTCCCCATCGCCGGGGCGCCTCAGGCGGTTGATGACATGGTTTGCGATCCTGTGCCCCGTTACAAGGAGTGTTCCCTTGGAATAGAGCATTTCCATCCGGATTCCGGCCAAGGCCGCCACCTGCCCCACCCAGGCGCCTGTCGCGTTGATGATCTGTTCAGGCTCTATGATGGTTTCCTGCCCCGTGCCGGTATGGACAAGATGGACAGCCCGGATGCGGTTATTTTTTTTCTCAAAGCCGGTCACTCTGGTGTAGCAACGAAGAGTGGCGCCCATTTTCCGGGCATGGGTGATATTTTCAAGGGAAAGTCTGAAGGGATCGATGGATGCGTCATCCACGAGATAGACGGCGAAAACCTTGCTGGAAAGGGATGGTTCCAGTTCCATGGCCTCTTCAGGAGTAAGGCTTTTTGCGGAGATGCCGCATTCGGAACAGAGATGGGGAAAATCGGCGGCGTATCTTTCGTCGTCGCCTTCAACAGCCACAAAGAGCCCCCCGGTCTTTTCAATGCAGTGGGGGGCGATCCTGGTTAGGATCTCATTTTCCTCACGGCACTCTCTTGCCGCGCCAGGGTCCGTTGCCACATAACGGGCGCCGCTGTGGAGAAGCCCATGGTTCCTTCCCGAGGCGCCGGAGTTGATGTCTCCGCTTTCCACCAGCGTGCTGAGCACTCCACGAAGAGCCAGATCTCTGGCCAGGCCCGTGCCGGTAACGCCGCCTCCGATAATAAGTACCGGTGTTTGCAATGAACACCTCTATTTCAGGATGGAAAAATCTCAGACACTCTGATCTCTTTCTATTTTGCCATGCAAATGTTGTCAAGACAAAAAGCTATTTTCTTACATTTTAGGGGAATTATTTTTCAATATCGAAATTTTTTATAAAAAATAACCCCAATTTTGGAGTTTAGCCAACTTTTTTTCGACGTTTCAATCATTTTGTTCGTTTATGAACTTTTTATTGATCATGCTGCTATTTGTTGATAATAGCAGATCAATTATGCATACATTATCATGATGAAATTTCAAGGCTGGATGCCACGGAAAAAGCAACCATAGGGACAATGGCCATCAATTTTATGGACAGAAAGCAAAAGGATGTGTAGAAAATCAGTTGAAGGAGATATGCCTTGTTGAAAAATGAAAACAGCCCGAAGAGCGCGGCGAAGGCCCGGGGGAAATCGGTAATGCTTCGCCGGCAGAGGATTGTGGAACTTGTCCAGTCCAGGGGATTTGCATCCATTGAATCTCTCGCCGAGCAATTTTCGGTGACTCCCCAGACGATTCGCAGGGACATCAACGAATTGACCGAAGGAAAACTGCTCAGACGATATCACGGAGGAGCGGGGCTTTCCTCCAGCGTGGAAAATGTGGCCTAC
>JBBSAR010000028.1:0-18562 GCA_038252125.1 Desulfatiglandales bacterium | reverse complement strand
GGAGGAGGCGGCACTGATTGCCGTCCTGGTTAACCCCAGGTTACGGGCCTTGCGAGACCAAAGGGGCGTGGCAACGGCCCAACTCCTTGAGGCGGGCATCCTTCCCAACCCCCAATTGTCTTACAGCCTGGAATTCCCGACGGGAGGAGACACCGCAAATACGGTTAATGCCTTTGGACTGGGGTTGGGTTGGGACATCCAAACACTCATAACCCGCGGCGCCCGCATGGATGCGGCAAATGCCCAAGCCGTTTCGGTGGATCTGGATGTGGCCTGGCAGGAATGGCAGGTAGCCCAGGCGGCAAGGCAGCATGTATATCGTTTAATTCTCTTAAAAAAACAAATATCCGCGGCCAAGGAGGGAGAGAAGGGACTTCAGGAAAACCGGGATGCGGTGAAACAGGCGGTGGATATGGGAGACATGACCGCCATCGATCTATCCGCCGCGGAAGCCGCCCTCCAGGCGGTTCATCTGACGCTGCTGGTTACCGAACAACAGATGGAAAACGAGCGACTTGCACTCAAACAATCCCTCGGCTTCCCCCCCGACCGCGCGGTTCCTCTTGAGGGAAAAGCAAGCCTTCCAGAGGTTGGGAAGCTGCCTTCCCTTGCAACCATCATGAACGGCCTGGAGGACCGGCGTCTTGATCTTCTCGCCCTCAAAATGGGGTATCAGAGTCGAGAGGAAAGTGTCCGGGCGGCTATACTGGCCCAGTTTCCGAGGATCAATATCGGCTTTTTACAAGCCCGCGACAACACCAATGCAGTCAGCACCGGTTTCTCAGTCGGCATAGACCTCCCCTTTTTTGACAGAAACCAGGGGAAAATCGCGATCCAACGGGCCACCAGGAAGCAGCTCTTTGACGAATACGTGGACCGTCTTTTCGAAGCCCGGTCAAATGTGGCGACCATACTGGCGGATATGGCATCCATCAAAGAGCAGATCGGGGCGACCGAGAGGGCACTTCCTACCCTGAAAGATGTGGTCGAAAAGTATCGCAGGGCCCTGCTGGAAGGCATGGCCGATGTGCTGAGCTATTATAATGTCGTAAACGAATTGATCACCAAAAGGTTGGAACTCCTTCGGCTCAAGCAAAACCTGATGGATCAAAACATTGCCCTGGAAATTGCCGCGGGCAGGTATCCGGGCGGGGAAGAAGCGAAAGGGGTGCGAAATTGAAACGGACAATTTGGACGATCCTCATCATACTGGTCGTAGTTCTTGCGTTGGCGGGGGGCTACTGGCGATTTTTTTATAATGAAAAGCAGATAACCGGGAACGATCATCCCCCTTCCCGGTCCGCAACAAAGGATGAGGTCGTGGCTTCTGTAAAGATCGTTCCCATCCGCGAAGGGACGATCAAGGAGCATATCCAGGTCTACGGTAAAATCGTTCCGGCGCCGGGGGCAAGGCAGACGGTTTCCGTGCCTTTCGAGTGCCTGGTTCGACGTGTCATGGTCAGCTCCGGTCAGGAAGTGATGAAAGGAGGCAAACTCCTTGAAATCGAACCCAGTCCGGACACCCGTCTAAAGTTCGAAAAAGCGCATAACGCCTACGAGTCGGCCAAACAGGACCTTGAACATAGGCGTCAACTCTTTAATCTCAAATTAGCCACCAATAAGCAGGTTCTGGACGCGAAGCAGGCGTTGAATCTGGCCGGATCCGATCTCGAAAGCCTCAAGAAGCGGGGCGTCGACGGCAAACGGGAGATCCGGGCTGATACGGAAGGACTGATCCAAAAAATCTCCATTCAGGAGGGGGCCATTGTTCCGGCCGGCGCCCCTCTTGTGGAGATCATTTCCCGGAAGCGTCTTGAAGCCCGATTAGGGATTGAGCCGCAAGACAACCGCCTGGTGAAGCTGAATCAAACCGTCTTTCTTACCAGTGTAGAGGTCCCCGACGTCGAAGGCTTTACAGGGAGCGTGCGTGAGGTCTCCCGAGCGGTTAATCCCACTACGCTTTTGGTGGATGTTTTTGTCTCATTTCCCCCCACAGCGAATCTCCTGCTTGGTGAGGTTGTCTCGGGCAAAATAGTCATCGCCTCGGCAAGGGGCCTGATTGTCCCGCGAAGCGCTGCCCTGCGGGAAGGGGACCAGCACATCCTTTTTACGGTTAAAGATGGTCACGCGGTGAAACACAGCGTGAAGATCGGCATTGAAAACCAAATGGAGATCCGGATCATGGAGGCGGGCCTTCAACCCGGAGACCCCGTGGTCGTTTCAGGAAATTACGAATTGGCGGATGGCATGGCAGTTCACGCAGAGGTTCCCCGATGACAGATAAGAAATGGATGCAGACGCATTCCCGTTCCATACTTTTTTTTATCGTTGTCCTCGCCCTGGGTGGATTGGCCGGCAGTTTCAAGCTCCCCGTGGCTCTCTTTCCCCATGTGGACTTCCCCAGAGTGGTGGTGACTCTTGATGCGGGGGATCGCCCGGCTGAACAGATGGCCATTGAGGCGACCTGGCCCGTGGAAGAGGCTGTCCGGGCTATTCCCGGGGTGCGCAGCGTGCGCTCCACCACCAGCAGGGGGAGCGCTGAGATCTCCATTAATTTTGATTGGGGAGAGGATATGATTGCAGCTACCCTGCAAGTGGAATCTGCTATCAGCCAAATTTTTTCAAGCCTGCCGCGGGGAACCGTCTTCCTGGTGAACCGCATGTCGCCGACGATCTTTCCCGTACTGGCCTACAGCCTGACCTCTGATACCCATTCACTGGTAGAACTGCGCGACATCGCAATGTACCAATTGCGACCTTTGCTATCTACCGTAAAGGGAGTTGCGAAAATCGGCATCCAGGGAGGGGCCAGGGAAGAATACCGGGTAACGGTGGATCCGGCGCGTCTCGCGGCCTACGGCCTTTCTTTAAACGATGTGGCGAAAGCGGTTTCCGGCGCCAATGTCATTACGGCTGTTGGCCGCATGGAAGACCAATATAAACTCGACCTTGTGGTTTCCGACACCCGATTTCATAATATGGAAGAGATCAAGGAGACCATCCTTCGATCCGGTGAAAATGGCCTGGTGCGTCTGGATGATATCGCCGTCGTAAGTCGCGCCGCGGTCCCCCGGTGGACCAGGGTTGCAGCAGATGGGCATGATGCAGTGCTTTTTCAGATATATCAGCAACCTGGAGGCAATACGGTACAGATCGCCAGGGACGTAAAAGAGAAGCTTGCCGGATTCCGCGGTCATTTGCCAACGGGCGTTAAAATTGCCAACTGGTATGACCAAAGCGAACTGATTCTTTCTGCTGCCGGAAGTGTACGGGATGCCATTCTTATCGGGATATTTTTTGCCGTTTTTGTCCTCTTTGTTTTCTTGCGAAACGTGAAAATGACCCTGATCGCCGCAGTGACGGTTCCCTGTGTGTTGGCCGGCACGGTTCTGCTGCTGTACGCACTGAACATGAGTTTCAATATCATGACCCTGGGGGGGATGGCGGCCGCGGTGGCCCTTATTATCGATGATATGATCGTGATGCAGGAACACATTGTCCGCAGGTTGCGTGAATTCCCCGGTGAGCACCATGGCCGGGTGATGCTGGCTGCACGGGAGTTCACCCGACCCCTTGCAGGATCATCCGCGTCCACCATTATCATATTCACTCCCATGGCATTTTTGTCGGGGGTGACAGGGGCATTCTTCAGATCCCTCTCCCTGACCATGGCTTCCGGACTCCTGATCTCTTTTTTTGTGGCATGGTTGGCCGTACCGCTCCTTGCGGATCATTTGCTCGGCCAAAAAGACGCAAATCAGGAAGAGGGGGGCGCCCTGATCCGTTTTCTTCATCGCACTTACGAAAGGCTTATGAAGATCGTCCTGGCCCGTCCCGTCCTAGTGGCGCTAATCATTCTGCCGTTGCTCCTTGCCGGCTGGTTTTCATACCAAAACCTGGGCTCGGGATTTATGCCAGGGATGGACGAAGGCGGCTTTATCCTCGACTATCATTCCCAACCCGGCACCTCCCTCACGGAAACGGATCGGCTTTTGCGGCAGGTGGAAACCATTTTACGGAAAACGCCCGAGGTGCGGACCTATTCGCGCCGTACAGGCCTTTCCCTGGGGGGAACTTTCACCGAGGCAAACCAGGGTGATTTTTTTGTGCGCCTCAAACCCCCTCCCCGGCGATCCATTGAGGCCATTATGGATGATGTGCGCCGGCGGGTTGAACACGCCGTCCCCGGGTTGGAAATCGAGATGGCCCAGTTGATGGAAGATCTTATCGGGGATTTGACCGCCGTGCCCCAGCCCATCGAGATAAAACTTTATTCCGATGACGGAGGCCTCCTGATGCGGCTCGGACCTGAGGTTGCCGGGGCAATCCGCAAAATCCCGGGCGTGGTGGATGTCAAGGACGGCGTTGTCCTGGCGGGCGACGCCCTGGATATTCGGGTAAACCGGGACAAGGCCTCTTTGGAGGGGGTAAACCCCGATGAAGTAACACTTATGCTGACCGACCTTTTATCCGGCGTGGTTACCACTTACATCCATAAAGGTCCCAAAATGGTGGGAGTGCGAGTGTGGATTCCGGCCGGTGCACGCAAAACCCCCCGGGATCTCCTTAACCTTCGCCTTCGTGGCCCGGACGGCCATCTCTTTCCTCTTAAGCGGATTGCAACGCTCGTGCCCATTACCGGTCAGCCCGAGATCATGCGGGACGACCTGAAGCGGATGATTGCGGTAACCGGACGCATTTCCGGTCGCGACATGGGTTCGGTCATCCGCGATATCAAATCAGTCCTGAAGCAGCCCGGCTTGCTGCCGAAAGAGGTATACTATTCTCTGGGCGGCCTTTATGCACAGCAGCAAATCGCGTTCACGGGCCTTATGGCGGTCTTTCTTTCCGCCGTTATCCTGGTTTTCTTACTTTTGCTTTTTCTCTATGAAAGCTTTCGTGTGGCCATCGCCATGGTCGCTACCACACTCCTTTCTTTTACGGCGGTTTTTATCGGTCTTTATGTAACCGGGACCGAGATCAACATCTCGTCCATGATGGGGATGACCTTGATCGTGGGTATCGTAACGGAAGTGGGTATCTTCTTTTTCTCGGAGTTCAGGACTCTGCCCGGCGACCTTGGCAAAAAAGCTGCATTGATTCTTGCGGGGAAAAACCGTATGCGGCCCATCGCCATGACGACTGCCGCCGCTATTCTGGCATTGCTGCCCCTTGCCATGGGGCTGGGCCAGGGTTCAGCCATGCAGAAGCCGCTGGCTATCGCCATTATCGCGGGATTGGTTGTCCAATTGCCCCTGGTTTTGGTGGTGTTGCCGGCTTTTTTAGCTATTTTGAAAATAAAGCGCCCAAGGGGAGAATTTGATCCCACTTTTATAAAGGGAGAAGAAGTTTCCAACAAAATTTGATTGAGGGCTTCAACTTCATGCTCTCTTCATGATGCCGGTTTATATTGTTGTCAAACGACAAGGCAAGGCATTGTTTGTCTTGCTGACAGGGCTGGAAAGCCCGAAACATTAATAAACGGAGGGAATATCATGAAGAAGAGATGGATTCACATTATTGGAAGCGGCGCCCTGATCATGGGGCTTGCCGTTGTTGGAACGGGTTTTGCGAAATCGGAGGACAATGAGGTCCATGATGGAACCATTCGGATCGAGAAACAGGTGGAAGCCGATTTTCCTTCTTTGGCCAAACTGACGCCTGCACAGGCCGTTCAGAAGGCCCTGGCCGCGGTTCACGGCAAGGTGCTGAAGACCGAACTTGAAAACGAAAACGGCTTTCTGGTCTATGGCGTCGAAGTGGTGACCGCCGACAGAGCCATTATGGAGGTGAAGGTGGATGCCGGTTCCGGAAAGGTCCTTGCCATGAGCCGTGATAAGGTGGATGACGAAGATCACGAGCAGGGTGAAAAGAAGGACGGCGGTGATCGGGAAGACTAATCAGCCCAAAGCGCCCCGAAATCCTGTTTTAAATAAGGATTGAGGGGCGCCACCCTGGTTTGTGCGTGGCGAAGGCGATTTGGTTAGACGTGTCAAGAGAGTTAATGATTTGAGTATTATGCGGAAACGGGCTATATTCCTTTTGGAGAAGGAAAAATAGAAACTTTTGAAAAGGTGCGCGCTTCCGAGTTGACCCGGGGACTTGTTCAGCGTTTTGCCCCTTCTTTAGAGGAACGTGGCTATGAGAATTTTGGTTGTAGATGATGAATACTCTCTACTCCAACAATTGCAGCAGATTCTGGAAAGCCAGCGTTACATCGTCGATACCGCGGCGGATGGCGAAGAGGCGCTGGATCGGATTTTCGATCAGCCTTTCGACCTGATCATTTTGGACATCATGCTGCCCAAGAGAGACGGGTTATCGGTGTTAAAGGAGGTCCGCGGCGCCAAAATCAATACGCCCATCCTTATGCTGACCGCAAGGAGCGAGATCAATGACAAAATCAAGGGCCTCGATCAGGGAGCGGACGATTACCTGCCTAAACCGTTTTCAGTGGCGGAGTTGTTGGCAAGGGTGCGCGCCCTGTTCCGACGGGTCACGGAAAATGCCACGCCCATTCTGGAAATCAGGGACATTAGGCTTGACGCCATCGCCCGCGAGGTAACGGTAGGAGGCAAGCCCGTTCAGCTTACACCCAAGGAGTTTTCCATTCTCGAATTTCTCCTCTACAACAAAAACCGTGCCGTATCGCGCTTCAGTCTGGCGGAGCATGTCTGGGGTGAAGATTTCGATCCTTTTACCATGTCCAACTACATCGACGTCCATATCAAGAACCTGCGGCACAAGATCGGCGACGCCGATGGCGGCATCGTCCGGACCATCAGGGGAGTCGGCTATATTATCAAGGAAAAAGACTGATGAAAATCCGTCGCAAAATCATGCTTTGGGTGGCCGGGGCGGGCCTCTTCACCAGCCTGGTTTTTTCACTGGTGGTCTTTCTGGAACTTGGGGAACAGCCTTTGAAAATATTTGATTCGGAGCTGAAAACGACCGCTGTCGCGGTGGCCGAGCAACTGGCGATGGTGCAAAGACCGTTGGCGGATGCACAGGAAACCGTGCTGCCTGTATCTTTAGAACATTTTTGGTTCAAGGTATACGATCAGAACCAGCGCCTGGTGTATGAATCGAAATTGTCCCGTGTAGTGAACCTCCCCTTGTATCGCGATAAGGGTGAAGATGCCTACATGATCAGCGCACATGTCCCTAAAAAACGTATGGATCTTCACCAGGACGACGAAGATGACGTCACGTTCAGAGTACGGGTGATTCCCAAAGAGATCATGGGAGCGCCTTATCTGATCCAGATCGCCAAGCCCGTCGAGGCTTTGGAAGAGGAGCTTTATGATTTATTGGCCGCCATCGGCATTGGTCTGGCAGTCTCGACTGTCTTGTTGGTAGGCTTGAGCTATGTGCTCGCCGGCCGGATCGTGAAGCCCATAGCCGCCATCAACCGACTTGCCCGCGACATCAACGAAAACACGATGGAAAAAAGAATACCCCTTGGTAAAAGCCACGATGAGATCCATGACCTCGCCGCGCGGCTGAACGAAATGTTTGATCGACTCCAGTTCTCTTTTGCGCGACAGAAGCGATTTCTTGGCGATGCCTCCCATGAACTGAAGAGCCCCATCGCCATGCTGAGGCTCTTTTTCGACGAAGCCGTTCAACGGGGTGATTTGCCGGAAGCCTTTCGCGATCAGTTGAATACCCAGGGACAAAATGTCTTGCGCATGGATAGGCTGGTTAGAACGCTGCTGGAGTTGTCCGTTTTGGAAATCAAAGCGTCGCTGGCAGTGGAACCATTCAATGTCACGGATCTGCTCCGTTCGGTGTCGGTGGATTTTGCCCCGCTCATGGAGCGGGCGAAAATCCGTTTGGAAACCGACATACCGGAAAACCTTGAAATCCGAGGCGACAAGGAGAAAATTCGCAGGGCGTTCATCAACCTTTTTGACAATGCCGTCAAATATAACGTGGAAGAAGGCCGCATACAATTGAAAGCGTCTGGAAAGAAGGGCGGGATACACCTCGCCTTTTACAATACCGGGCCGGGTATCCCCGAAGAAGATCTCCCCAGGGTGTTTGATCAGTTCTACCGCGTGGAAAAATCCCGTTCGACCAAGCAGGGAGGGGCCGGACTCGGTCTATCCATTGTCCGAGAAATCGTCCGGTTGCATAAGGGTACGGTTTCCATCCACAGCCAACAGGGCCTTTGGACACAGGTTGACCTCTTTCTGCCCCGGCGCCTTGGGAAAAAAGGGATCGTGTAACCCAACCCATGATGGAATGAATCGCACCGAATGTTTGGATTTTGAACTCTTCCGATTCCACGATTTTTGCATTACGGTTCTGTTTAATATTTATGTCTTTGCTTTCGAGGTTTTCGCATCCCGATTCGCCTTTAAAATCTCGATGCTGTCTTTTAGCCCTTTGTAAAGACGGGACATCTCTAAGGCCATTCCGGCTATCTGAGCTATTGCTTGAACAAAATTCACGTCTTCTAAAGTGGCTTCCCAGGGTTGGGCAGAGTAAACTCTCAGGACTCCCATCGGGTTCTCTCGCAAAACAATGGGTACAGACAAGATGGAAGAAATACCCTCCTTTTTTGCCTCCTCCGGGTACTGAATTCGAGGATCGTCCGTGACATCGTCAATGGCGACGGGCCCATCTTTTAAAGAGTGGGCAATGGAGCGCAAGGCACTCAGAGGGCCCTTGTTAAGATACTCCTGACTTAGTCCCATTGAGGCGGCTACCTCAAGCTCATTGCTTTTGCGATTAAAGAGCAATAAGGCACATCCCTTAGCCTCCAAGGCGCTTTTGACACTGTCTACGATGAGCAGGCATACTTCTTCAGGGTCTCGGGACATTACAACACCATGAGTAACTTTTAACAGGGTCTGGTAATTTATGATTTCTTTTCTCATGACGCCCTCCTTACAAAAAGATCTCGACCGATAAAGACTTTAGGGACGCCTACTCACCAGAAAGGCAGCCCTGCTATCTTTTCGAAAAGAGAAAATGCAGAAAAAGGTCAACGGGGAAGATGAGGACTCGTTGCTTTCCATCCCCATCTCAAGACGGTTGGCTTTTTATAGAAGAAGATTGAGCTCCCAACAGGCAGACTGTGCCTATCAGGAGCAGGGCATATACAATTCGAGGCGTCTTTTCATGGAGTACCTCCTGGATAGAGGTCAAATGACTGATGAGATACACATAGATGAAACGACAAAAGATGCCTTATGTCAAGAAAAAATGGCTTTCGAGATGACTTCTGAGATGGCGTTCTTCATGGTCTCTTGAGAGCAATCTTTGTATTTAATGACTGCAAACCCGAGCCCTCTTAACCCCTTTTCCATGTCTTGACATAATGGCCCCTTCTTTGGAAATTCAGAAATTTAGGAAAGATTTGTATCTTTCACGTTTTGCCTTGATAATTAGGAAGACGGTTTATGGGAAGGTCGGCATCTTAGGCCGGATCCGGGCGCTTCCACTGGTAGGGCAGTTTCCGGATCTCTCCGGGTTCCGTCATGGTCTGCAGGGCATCGAGGGCATCCAGCAGGATACGCCGTTGACGACTAACATTGCCCGGTTCCCCGAACATGCTGCCACGGCCGAACCTGACCTGAAGGGCTCTGGGAGGCTTGATGCGCGCCATCCGTTCCGGCTCGTTACCCATGGAAATGGTGGGGATTCCCTCCTCTTCAATCATTCGCTGAATCAGACCCACGGTCTGATGACACTTGGGTCAGACGGGCGCCAGCAATACGACATCGACCCCATCGGCCTTGATCCTGGAAATCATTTTAGGGGCAGTCTCCGTGACCAGAGGCGCCACGTCGTTGACATAGCTGCAGCTGTAGAGGGTGTCGGTTACCTTGCCGATAATACCCTCGTTTTCCAGCTCGATGAGACGGTGAATGGGAAAGATGATATTGATATCCTGCTCGGCCAGGCTGTGATCGTAATGTGCATGAGCGATGCCGATCTCTTCCTGCCGGACGGTTTTGGGAATTTCCCGAATGGACGGATCCCCGTGAATGGAAACCGTGTCGAAGGCCGGCTGGCTGTCCTTCAAGTAGAGACCGGCACTGGTAATCAGCGCGAAGGTCTGCTCCGACGGCTTCCCGGTGTAAGAGGTCCAGGGGATATCATCGGAAATGATAGAAGGATACTTCTTTACGATTTCCGCCATTTTGCCGGCCTTAAAATCCGGCATGCTTTCCTCCACCCACTTTTCATATGCGGGTTTAAACTTCTCTAAATCGATCGGCATGTGTATTCCTCTCTTTGTTTTTGACGCTCACAAAAGCCAAATCCGAACCGTCGACGCGCAGCTGCTCCCGCTTGCACGCTTTTGTTCGGCGCGTTTGTATCAACTGCCATAATCGGAACATATACTCCGGACAATTGAGCCGGCAATCAATTTCTCTTGCCGGCGAAAGCTCCCATATCTGAGTATGGGAGGAGAATGTTCTGCGCAAAAATCGGTCATCACGCCATCACCGGGTTCCGCAATACACCGATCTTCTCGATTTCCACCTCAACAATATCCCCGTCTTTCATGAAAATTCGTGGATTCCGTGCAGAACCTACGCCGGAAGGCGTACCCGTCAGAATAACCGTGCCGGGCAACAGGGTGGTATCCTGGCTCAAAAAGGCAATCAGGCTCGCAACACTGTGAATCATGTGTGAAGTGTTGCTGTCTTGCATCACTTCACCATTGAGACGGGTTTGCAAGCGAAGATTTTGAGGGTCCCCCACTTCATCGGGTGTCAGCAGGCACGGCCCCAGTGGACAGAACGTATCGAACCCTTTTCCCCGACACCATTGATCCCCGCCACCGAGGATCTGCCACCGTCGAGCCGAAACATCATTGGATACGGTGTACCCCAACACATAATTCAGCGCTTCTTTTTCGCCCACATCTTTTGCCCGTTTGCCGATGACGACCGCCAGTTCTCCCTCATAATCCACCTCAGGTCCTTTCATCTGACATTTAGGGATGCGAATGGGCGCGCCGGGATTATTCAGTGAAGCCGTATTCTTAAAAAAGAGAATGGGGTATTCCGGAACGCCCTTGTCAAATTCCGCTATATGATCTACATAGTTCCTCCCGATACAAAAGATATTTGTCGGGACAACGGGAGCCAGCAAACGGACCAGCCCCGCCTTTTCGTCCGTGAACTCCAACCCGCTGAATGGATCACCCCTCAGGATTTCAACCTGGCCGCCTGCAACACCATCAACCACGCTGTTTTTGTCCAGCCCATAGCGAATCTGCCCCTGCTCATCTTCAAAACGAATAATACGCATTGTGATCCTCCATCATCAAATGATCCCGGGGCGTTTTACCCCTTCTAATCCCTTCCAATTCAACATGGACAAAATTTTTCTTGCATGGCTTTTTGGCCTCTGCCGGGAAATAATGTTTACATCATTCCCGTCCCCAGTCAAAGATAGATCTGCAGTTTAAACGTCTTGAACTTTGTCAAAAGTATATTGTATATTTCAACCAATTTGATCATTTCCATTTCTTTTTTCTACAATCCAGAATGTTAAGCAAGGCCGGTCTTCTGAAAACCGCAGGTGAAGACACATACGCGGATAGAAGCAGCATCGCACAGCAGGGAATGTTTTGCAAGGCGCCAAGATGCGGCAGCAAAAAAGACCTGGTGACTACATTCGTGCCATTGTTTTTGAATATGATACACGGGGTTGAATTTTGCCATGAAAGACTGTATGATGCCCCTCTATCGTGGAATGGAACATTATTTTTTTCTGGTTAAACGAATTTTTCCGCGGGTTTGTAATTGAAATTCGGATTGGGGAGTTTTCGTCATATGGACAAAATTTCACGAAGAGAAGCCTTAAAGCACATCGTGGCGGGGGTGGCCTTTGCCGCCATGCCGACCGTTTCCCACGCGGCCCATTTGCCAAAATACCGCAAGATATCGGGAAAACTTTCCTTTTATAACATTCACACCAGGGATTCCATATCCATCAAGTATTTGGCTCGGGACGGCAATTTCGACTTCGGGGCCATAACGGACCTCGAGTACATCTTCCGGTGCCACTACACCGGCAAGGTACACCCCATCGATCCGGGACTTTTTTTGCTGTTGGATAACGTCAGGACCCGCATGGGGGCGAACCGGCACCGGTATCGCCTGATATCGGGCTACCGATCCCCGGAATACAACCGCGAGCTGGCCCGAAGAAGTTCGGCCGTGGCCAAAAACAGCTATCACGTGAAAGGAATGGCGGCCGACGTGCGTCTTGAGGGGCTCAGCTTGGATTCACTTCGCCGGACGGCGGTCCGACTTAAAAAAGGCGGCGTGGGATCCTATTCGGACTTTATTCACCTGGATGTGGGGCCCTATCGCTGCTGGTAATTTTCCTCGGAAATGAGGGTAAAGGCCCGGCATCTTCTCCCTCGGAAATCAGATCCGGCGGGGTTTCACCACCGGGAGGCGTTTTTTGCAGCGCATCCCATAGCATCCTATCCCTATCATAAATATCCGGACGAAATTGGATCTCGCCGGTTTCAGAATCAATCCATGTCGTGAAGTAAACAATGTAAACCGTGCATGGACTCGGGAGGCCCACGACCTGTTCTTTCTTGCTTTCGATGATTTTTTCGATACGTTCACGGGTCCACTCGGGGGCGTCCCGAAGAACAAAAAGTGCCAGCTCCAAAGGCTTTTCTACCCGGATACACCCATGACTCATCGCCCTTTTGGCCTTTTTGAACAGGTTTCGGTTGGGGGTGTCATGGAGATAAACATCGAACTTGTTGGGAAAAATGAATTTAATCCGCCCCAGGGCGTTTTCAGGGCCTGGCAGCTGGCGGAGGCGGCCGGGAAAATTTGTTGAATTTATCTTGGCCCAATCGATCAGGGTATAATCCACGGGCGGGCTGTTTTGATCCCACCCGGCCACCAGCTCATAATTGTTTTTAGCGATGTAATTCATGTCTTTCTTGATTTTGGGCAGCAACTCCTCTGTCACAATACTGCGAGGGACGTTCCAGTAGGGGTTGATAACCAGATATTTCATGTTCTTGCTGAAAACCGGCGTTTTCTTGTAGGCCTCTCCCACGATGACTCGCATGGAAAGTTTTTTCTCTCCTTGATTAAACGCTTCGAGAGAGTAGGCGGCGATATTGACAAGGATATAGCAGGAACCGAAATCGCTTGGCAGCCAGCGCAGTCGTTCCAGGTTCACGAGGATTTGTTCCCGCAGCCTGCCCGCCGAGACATTTAGTGCCGCCAGGGTGTTTTTCCCCACCACTCCATCCGGCTCCAGGCCATGGCAGACCTGAAATTTCTTGACAGCCTCCGAAAGCCGGCTGTCAAAGCGCTTTTCATTCGCCGCCAGGCCACGGGGCAAAAAGCCGCTGATTTCGAGCCGATGCCGAAGCGGTAATATCCTCGGATCACGATCACCGGGGTGAAGGGTTTTGCCTTCGGGAATGGCGGGCCATCCGCCGGCCTTTTCCACCATGTCCAGCAGATTCGCCTGCTCGAATAATTCCCAATAATCGGGTTGAACCGTCGCCATCTTTCTGATGGCTTCATCCACGCTTCCCCCGAATGACAGTTCGTTTAACACCTCGAATATCTCGGACTTGTGCCGTTTTATCAGCCAATGGGGATCAATATGTTCAGGGTCGACCTTGCCGTTGGCCAGATGAAAGCCATAGGTCACGAATGCATCGGTCATCACGATATCCAGGCCCGCCAATTCCCGGTTGGTGAGCAGCTTGCCGTCCTTGGATCGCGAATCGATCATTTTTATCCATTCGACGATACAAGAATAATGATAATCTTCGGAGCGGAGCCCGTGAAGATTTGCCGCGGCCAGGGTAGCGGGCAGTTGCAGAGCAAGCGCCGAGGGTCAATGTTCGTCCACCCAGATTGGCGCAAAACCTTGAAGCTCATAAAAATTTATCAGCTCCTGGCTGGCATGGATCTGTTCACACCCGATCCATAGACCGTCAGACTCGCGTGCCCCGGTTAAAATCTCCTGGATAGCGCAGGAAACGGATTCCATTCCGTTCGCGTCAGGACCCGGCAGGAAAAACAAAAAACAAAAAATGAGAACAATCGATTTTTTGGCATTCATGTTAACAAACAGCCTTTAAATATGGGAATGACGTGGGCTTCAATGTGAATGAGCAGGTAAATCGTCATGTTCATGCTCGGCAATACGGTGATAATCCTCCCCTGATGCATCTATGGGGTCAACATGGATTGTAGCGTTGGAGAGATACCGCAACTTATGCAAGAGATTGTGTCGCACTTCTTTTGCGATTTCGTGACCTCTCTCAACAGAAAGCTCCGGACTCACCGCAACGTTTAGCTCTGCATGAAGTCGATGTCCCAGCCAAACTCCAACGGCGCCAAAAAGCACGGATAAACTCGTGAAACCGTCCACTCGGGCGTGATGACCATCGGCTACAAGGGAGGCACTGCCGATCTCGTTGCCAACTTTAATGCGAAATTGGGCTACCGCTTCATTGCCAATGAAACCGATTACCGATGCGGCGATTACGGCCCAGAGATACTTTACGATCCGCGGATGAAAGAAGCGATCAATGGCCCCGTGTGTGTGCACCTGGGCGGTCCGTCCATGGTTATGCGCACGATGGTTTTCTTGATAGGTATTTCGATGATGAATCATTTTTAAAACATTTTGCTCCTTATTTTCGTTCAACAGACAATCGCGGCGCTGACCAGCGAGCGATTGCGAATGAAGACAGCATCGCACAGCAGGTAATATTATGCAAGGCACGAAGATGCAGCCTTTGTGTCTCATCCCTTAAGAAATGCTGTTGTGGTCAAAAAGAAAATAGGGATAGGCCCGAATTATAACTTTTTTATTCAAAGCATGAGAAACGCCCCCGGTCCGTTAAAGGTCTGGATGACATTTTTTCGGAAAACATAGGATGATGGTAACAATTGACCTGTCCCTATTATTTTTTACTGCTTCCAACGCTCGTCTCTTGAAATAAAAACGGGCAATCGGGAAATCCACTTGCTTTTTTCTCTCCAACTCTTTATTTTAGATTAAACGCTTAAAATAAAATAAAGATAAATCATATTTCAGGTTCGAGGCAGGGAGGATGAAGCGAGAGCTCCAGGGCAAATATGTGACCATATCGACGGTGGGAGAGAAGGCCCGGGCCTTCGTGCCCGCGCCGCTGCCGCCGCACCCGCCCATCGAGTGGACAGCGGAGCTGCACACCAAGTTCGACCAGGCGCTACTGGCGCTCGGGCGGCTGGACGGCATCTCAACCCTCCTTCCGGATACCTCGCTGTTCCTCTACATGTACGTCCGCAAAGAAGCGGTGCTCTCCTCCATGATCGAGGGGACTCAATCCTCGCTGTCTGACCTGCTGCTGTTTGAACTGGATCAGGAACCCGGCGTTCCGCTGGATGATGTGCGGGAAGTCAGCAACTATGTCGCGGCCCTCGACCACGGCCTGCGCCTCCTGGGAGAAGGGCTGCCGTTGTCGTTGCGGCTGTTGCGGGAGATCCACGGGGTGCTGCTGACCAGGGGCCGGGGCAGCAACAAAACCCCGGGTGAGTTCCGGCGCAGTCAGAACTGGATCGGAGGTACACGGCCCGGGAACGCGGCGTTTGTTCCGCCTCCGGCCGAAGAAGTGCTGGAGTGCATGGGCAAGCTCGAGCTCTTCCTGCATGATCAGCCCGAGCCGACGACAGTGCTGCTCAAGGCGGCGCTGGCCCATGCACAGTTTGAGACAATCCACCCGTTTCTCGACGGTAACGGCCGTCTGGGGCGTCTGCTGATCACGCTCCTGTTGTGTGAGCAGAAGGTACTGCGGAAGCCGATGCTCTACCTCAGCCTCTATTTCAAAACGCACCGGCAGTATTACTACGAGCTGCTCAACGATGTGCGCCTGACCGGCGACTGGGAAGCCTGGCTCAACTTTTTCGCCGAGGCAGTGATCGTCACCGCCACCCAAGCGGTGGAAACCGCACAGCAGCTTCTCGCCCTGTCGAACCGGGATAGAGGCAAGATCAGCGGCCTGGGCCGGGCGGCGGCATCCACCCTGCAGATCCAACGAGCGCTGATGGGGCATCCTATTGCCACCTCGGGCTGGCTGGTGGAAAAGACGGCGATTTCTCCTGCCACGGTCAATAAGGCGCTCGGCCACCTGGAACAGCTCGGTATCGTGAAAGAACTCACCGCCCGGAAACGCAACCGCTTGTTCAGCTATGCGGGTTATATAGAGATCATGAGTCGCGGCACTGAACTGCCGAGCAGATAGGCTAATTCAAAGGGAAAGAAGAATAGATGGATGGGACCAGTCGTAGTTCGTAGGTTGGGTGGAGCTGAGCGAAACCCAACAGAATCGGTTGCCTTATTGAAATAAACTGAGTGCAAAAACCACTCAATTGCATGGTATAGTCACGCAATATGGACACATTAAGTGAAATATTGTCTTCCCGTTCACGGGCTGTAGTCTTCAAACTGCTTTTCGGCGGTTTGGAAAAGGAGCTTCACGTCCGCGAGATTCAGCGTCGCTCCAAGCTGAATGACAGCACCCTTCGGCAGGAGTTAAAAAAACTGGTTAGACTGGATCTGGTTAAAGGCAGAAAAGACAGCAATCGGATTTACTACCGGGCAAACAAGGATAATCCTCTCTATCCTGAAATTCGAAATCTGGTGATCAAAACATCCGGCATTGTTCAGGTTCTCCGGGAAGCGATAAAAGATCAATGGGTAAGCGTGGCGTTTGTGTTTGGATCCATTGCGGTCGGCAATGAAAACGCCGGCAGTGATGTGGATTTTTTTGTCATTGGGAAAATCGGCCTTCGGGATCTTTCAGAACTCCTTTCGGGATGTTCGGAGAAAATTGGAAGAGAAATCAACCCCTATGTAATGACTGGAGATGAATATCGAAAGCGGGTCCGATCAGGGGAACATTTTATTTCTAATATTTTGAATTCGCGGAAACTTTTTGTTTTTGGAACCGAACATGACCTTGAAACAATGGCTCGCTAACGGGTGGTTGAAAGACCACCGATCCAGCGCTGAAGAAATCGGAAATCTTCTTGCGATTGTGGAACGTGACCTGAAGGATGCCTCGGAAGGCGCCGTATCGGCTGACTGGCGTTTTGGAATTGCGTACAATGCAGCTCTGAAGCTATGCACCATTCTTCTTTATGCTGAAGGTTTTAAGGCCGAAAGAACCTTGCAACATTATCGCACCATTCAAGCATTGCCGTTTATTCTGGGGCCGGAAAGAAAAAAGGACACCTTTTATCTGGATGCCTGTCGCGCTAAAAGAAACATCGTAGAGTATGATTATGTGGGCAGCGTCACGCAAAACGATGCTGATGAACTGATTGCGTTTGTAAAGGAATTGAAAGCGGAAGTGGAAAGTTGGCTTGAACAGAGACACCATGAATTGGCATGAAAAAGCCCCTTAAGAGGAGTGTTGGGTTACGCTTATGCCGCGTGACAAAAACAAATTTTCGATCATCCTTCTGTATGGGAAGGAAAGAGAGTTCGGCACTTGCCATCGCTAACCCAACCTTCCATGGAATTCTCTAACGACGCTGCCAGCCCCCAATTCGTGGATTTTCGTAGGCTGGGAAGAGCGGAGCGAAACCAACAAAAAGAATAGGGCGAATTATGATTGACAGGTTTTTTTATTCTTCTTTCCTGTTGCATTGCTTCGGCTCTTGTGGAAAACTTTTCGGTGGCGACCAGTTTCCATGGCCCTTTAAATCGCTTGGTAGTCTTTGAAAGCTGATAGTTTGGATCGTTGCGTTCTCTGAGGCGGCGTTCCACATCCGAGCTGTATCCACAGTAATATCTGCCGGAGGTTTCGCTTTGGATGATGTAGACCCAGAAATCCACAGCCTTTCCCACAAATAGAAAAAGCCCGGACTATTGGGTCTGGGCTTTAATAAGTTTGGCTCCCCGGGACGGACTCGAACCGCCGACAGGGTGGTTAACAGCCACCTGCTCTACCAACTGAGCTACCGGGGAATATTTCATTTTAACAAGGCAGCCGACAAGGTGGTTAATCCCGCCTGCGGCGGGACTCTACCAATCACGCTTTCCAGCGTGAAACGTGACTACCGGGGAATGACTATCTCAAAAATTGTGAAGTGGATATTTACTCTATTTTCATTCACCCTGTCAATCATTTTTTTTGGCTCATTTTTCTTTCCGAAAAATGCCACCTGACCATTCTCTTCCTGAAATTCCGATATAAGGATTAAAAAAAATCGAAATTTTTCCAAAAAATGGTGCAACTTTTTGATTTCAATTATTAATTATCGTTTAGCACGAGAAGGCGCCTGAGAGTGCACGAGGCGCACGTGAGTCCACAAGCGCATGCAATCACACGGGGGGGCATGTGCGAGGCAACTGAAATGCGCCCACGTCCGCATAGGACGTCGTATTAAGTGATTGAAATAACTACACAATAGCGATATAGCCGATTTGACATCTGCCCGTTTTTATGCTTAACTTCCGGCCATGACCAGCCGGGATCAATTACACGAAACACTCTGCAACCGCCTATTCTGGCACACTGCCGAACGGGATGATTCCAAAGTTG
>JBBSAR010000027.1:0-19108 GCA_038252125.1 Desulfatiglandales bacterium | reverse complement strand
GATTCGATAATGGTGGTGCAGATCAGGACATCGATCTCATTTTGAAGAAATCGCATCATGGTCTCTTCCAGTTCGTGACTCTTCATCTGACCATGAGCAACCTCGAAGCGCACGCGGGGAAGAAGCCGGCGCAAATGGTCCGCCTGTTTTTCAATGCTTTTGACGCGGTTGTGTACGAAGAAGACCTGTCCTCCCCTTTCTATTTCGGACTCTATGGCTCGAACCATGAGGGCGTCATCGTAAGGAGAGATATAGGTCTCAATGGAAAGCCTGTCCTGTGGAGGAGTTTCAATGACGCTGAGATCCCGCACGCCCATCATGGACATCTGGAGCGTGCGCGGAACGGGTGTTGCCGTGATGGCGAGAACGTCCACCAGGGCCCGGTATTTTTTTAGAAATTCCTTCTGCTTTACCCCGAAACGCTGTTCTTCATCGATGATCAAAAGGCCCAGATCCGCAAACTTGACATCCTTCTGGAGGATTCTGTGGGTGCCGATCAGGACATCAATTCCACCTGCCCTGAGTTTGGCGATGGTCTTGGCCTGTTCCGATGCTGTCTTGAACCGGCTGAGTATCCCCACCTGCATGGAAAAAGGGGCCATCCTTTTTCTGAAAGTCTCGAAATGCTGTTCGGCCAGAACGGTTGTGGGAACCAGAAAAGCCACCTGTTTGCCGTCTGAAACCACCTTGAAAGCGGCCCTGATGGCGATTTCCGTTTTCCCGAAACCCACATCTCCACAGATCAATCGATCCATGGGACGATCGGAGGTCAGGTCCGCCAGGACGTCTTCCACCGCCTTGTTCTGGTCGGATGTCTCTTCGTGTTCAAAAGTGGCCTCGAATTCTCGATAAGAATGATCAGGGACTGAAAACGGAATACCTTTGCGGAATTTCCGCAGGGCATAGAGCTCTACAAGCTGTTTTGCAATCCTCCCCACGGCCTTTTTGGCTTTTTGTTTCGCAATGTCCCACGAACGTCCCCCCAACTGGTCCAGCTTGGGAGACCTTTCCTCGGCGCCGGCGTATTTCTGAAGGATGCTCATCCGTTCCGCCGGGATGTAGAGTTTTGCCTTGTCCGCGTATTCTACGATGACAAGATCATGTTTTCTCCCCCCGATGTCGAGGGTGGCCAGATCCTGATAACATCCAATTCCGTGGTCCTCATGGACCACAAAATCCCCCTTTTTCAGCTGACTCAGGCTCGACCAGGCAAGGGCCTTTTTGGGAGAGCCTTTCCGGCCTCCCGCTCTCGTTGTTCTGGAACCGAAAATTTCGTTTTCGCTGATGACGTAGAGCCCGGTTTCCGGCCAGCTGAAACCGCCGGAGATCCGTCCCATGCAGATGCTCAATCCCGGCTTATCGGGGATTTGGCGCCATTCCTGAACCACATGGCCTACCGTCACCTGATAATTTTTGAGAATTTCCTGCAGTCGGTCCGCCTGTTGTTCCGTATTGCAGATGATGACGACTTTTGATCGGGACTCCAAATGGTTGGAAATTTGTTCGGCAAGAGGCGCCAGGGAAACCCTGCCTTTTGTTTCATGCCTTACCTCCAGGTCGCCCTCCGGATGGTAATTTTCCTTGAACGAAAGCCTGTTTTGCGTCTCCTCAGGCAGTTCCATATCCAGCTCACTGAATGTCATCCGCGGGCGTTGATCCACTTCGCGCGAGATTTCGTCGAACGAAAGAAAGAGCCCTTCCGTAGCGGGGAAAGGAGCGCCCTTCTCCGCGGATTCCAGGCGGAATCTTTCTTCATCTTTTAGAAATTTCTTTTCCACCTTCGCAATCCGCGGTTTCAACTGGTGCGGATCGAAAATGGAAAGGATCCCATTTTCCGGAAGATATTCAATAAGGCTGTTCAATTGATCGTAATAGTGATTCAACCACGCTTCCTGACCCGGAAATCCTACGGCATCCTCCGATTGCAGGGGAAGTTTGCCCATGGACCTGGCTCTTTTAAGATTCTTCGCGTTTACAATGACTTCCGAAGCGGGAAGGAGGATGATCTCCTCGACGGGGTTTTTCGATCGTTGGTTTGCCGGGTCGAATTCTCGGATCGATTCCAGGTGGTCTCCCCAGAATTCCAGGCGGACAGGTAACGGGTAAAGCGGAGAAAACAGGTCGATGACCCCACCGCGCACGGAATAGTCCCCCATCTCTTCCACCAGGGAGGTTCGCTGGTAGCCATTCATCTCAAGCCTTCTGATCAAGGCTTCCCGATCTACTTCCTCTCCCGCTTCCAGGTATTCGAGAGATTCCAGAAGAGATTGCTTGGGGAGGAGGTTGAAGCAGATGGCTTCCGGAGAGGTGATGACCACCGTGTCTTTTTCGGAGGTGAGCCGATAAAGAGCTCTGATTCTGGCGGCAATGAGATCTTTCCGGGGACTGAGACCCATGAGAGGCGACATGTCGTAGGGGGGGAAATGATGAAAGCGAAGGGAATGGGAATCCTCTTCGTCTGCATTTCGATCATCCAGAAAAAAACGAAGCTCTCTATACGCATTGCGAGCTTCTTTTCTGTCGGGTAGAACAGCCAGGCAGGGTCTTTTTATCCGGGCAAGGGTTTCGGCGAAAAAGTAGATGAGAGCCGTTCCGGAAAGTCCTGTGACAGATAGGGAAGGATTCTCTTTTTCGGCCCATTCAATCAGTGTATCGAGGCGCGGATCGTTCAAACGGTTCATGGGGAGACGCAAGACTCAAGGAGTTTGACTGTTTTGGCATCGGCATCGAGTTCGGATTTGATGCCCAGAGGCCATGCAATATTATCCGGTCCATGGCCGGCGGGGAAGTCGGTGAGGACGGGGATGTGAAGGCGTGCAAGCCTGTCTTTCAAGAGCCGATTGATCGCTTCCTTCTCTCCGCATTGGTCGAATCGCCCGGCAATGAGGCCCGATATCCGTTCAAGCCGGCCCGAAAGCTCCAAATGGGTCAGCATCCGATCTATACGATAGAGGGATTCCCCTCTGTCTTCTATGAAAAGGAGATCCTGGTTCAGATCGGGAAAATAGGGGGTTCCCAGCAAGTGGCAGAGCAGCGTCAGATTTCCACCCATGAGCCGCCCGGTTGCCTTTCCGGGAAAGAGGGTCTTGGTCTGATCATCTCCATTCAGGGGAGCCCGTCCGGAGGAAAGCAATTGAAAAAGATGGCTTCGCGTGGTCTCGTTTCGATCGGCAAAACCCTGAACCATCGGTCCGTGGAAGACCGTAAGACCGGTCTTTTTGAATACGGCGGAAAGCAGGGCCGTAACATCGCTGTATCCCAAAAGGATTTTCGGATTCTCCAGGATGAGATCATAATCGATTCCGGAGAGCAGCCTCATGGTCCCATATCCGCCGCGGGCGCAGAAAACGGCATGTATCTCCTTGTCGCTGAACATGACATGCAGGTCCGACAATCGGGCTGCATCATCTCCTGCAAGGTAGCCCTTTCTGTCATACAGGTGCGGCCCTGTTGTCACCCGGAAACCGGATTCTTCGAGAAATAACAGGTGACGGTTGAAATCTTTCGAATCAATGGGACCGGCAGGCGCTGTGATTCCTATCGTGTCTCCCGGTTTCAGGGAAGGGGGTTTGATGCATTCGGTCATTAACAATTCTAATTATGGTCAAAGTTGTTCCGGCATCGGTTCTTTTGACCAATGGATTTTCAGGGCACCCGATTCTTATTATATAGAATCGTCAACCCCTGAAGGGTAAGAAATTCTTCCACCTTTTCGATGGTCTCAGATACTTCGCACATGATGGGCGCCAGTCCGCCTGTGGCCAGTACACGCGGGTTTTCTCCCGATTCCAGCTTCATCCTGTTTACGATGCCATCCACCAGACCGGCATAGCCGTAAATGATTCCGGCATTCATGCTGCTGATGGTATCCTTTGCAATAACCGTTTTGGGGTGTGCAAAAATCTCAACCCTTGGTAGTTTTGAGGCCGCCTGAAACAGGGCTTCACAGGAGATCAGCACTCCCGGTGCAATGGCCCCGCCCATATAGGCCCCTTCCCTGGATACGTAATCAAAGGTGGTTGCCGTGCCGAAGTCCACGACGATGAGTGCACTGTGATACCTCTCATAGGCGGCTACGGCATTAACGATGCGGTCTGCTCCCACTTCCTTTGGATTGTCGTATTTAATCGGCATCCCTGTTTTGAGACCGGGTCCTACAATGAGAGGTTGAATCTGGAAGTAACGGTTGGAAAACTCTTCCAATGTATTCAGCAGCGGAGGGACTACGCAGGATACGATGGTTCCCGTGATATCCTTGAAGCCGAGGTTTTCCCACTGGAAGAAGTTTCCCACGATCATTCCCAGTTCGTCGGCGGTGATTTCTTTTTCAGTTCTGATCCTCCAATGGTGAAGAATCTCGTCCTCCCTGACAACTCCCAGAACAATATTTGTATTGCCTACATCCACACAGAAAAGCATCGATTCTCCTTTTATGCAAAAAGTGTCAACCACTTCACTATGCCCGGCCATATTTAATGGCATCCAGTATCTTAACGGTTTCAACCGCCATTTTCACATTATGGACCCGTATGATGTGAGCGCCGTTCATGACGCTTGCCGCCGCCGCCGCCATGGAGCCTGTATCCCTTTCGTGGGGCTTTTTTCCTGAAATGTGACCGATAAAGGCTTTGTTCGAGCTTCCCACAAGGATGGGCCGTTCAAGAGCTTTCAACCGGGCGAGAGATCGTAGAATCTCCAGATTATGGGTGAAAGTTTTGCCGAATCCGATTCCAGGATCTACAATAATCAGGTCTTTCCGTATTCCCAGAGCAGTGGACCGGTCTATTGCGCGTTTAAGAAAGTGCAGAATTTCTTTCATTACGTCGTCATATACCGGGTTGACCTGCATGTTCTCCGGTGTTCCCTTCATGTGCATGAGGATGACGGGAACTCCGGCCTTGGCGGCAACCGCCCCCATTTCAGGGTCGAAATCAAGGGAGCTGATGTCATTGATCATGGAGGCCCCTGCATTCATGGCCTCCGTGACCACACGGCTCTTGGTGGTATCTATGCTGATGGGGATCGATAATTCTCTGGAGAGGGCCTGAATGACCGGGACGACCCGATCAATTTCTTCCGCGCTGGAGAGCTTTTGCGAATAGGGCCTGGTGGATTCTCCTCCCACGTCAAGGATGTGGGCGCCGTCTTTCGCCATTTGCAGTCCGTGTTCCACCGCCTTTTCAGGCTCAAGAAAACGGCCGCCGTCGGAAAATGAATCCGGGGTGACATTGAGCACGCCCATGACATGGGTTTTTTGGTGAAAATTGAGGGTATGTCCCCGCCACTTCAGCTCACAATCCATCTCAGGCATTTTCCGGACTCTCAGACGTCCTTTCTTCCCTCTTCTTGAAGGCTCCTTCCATGATCTTGTCGATATCTTGAGAATTCAAGGTTTCTTTCTCCAGGAGCGCAGTGGCCATATCGTTCATGGTGTCGAGGTTGTCTCTTATGAGACCGGACGCCCGCTCATAGCCATCGGAGATGATTTTCCGAACTTCCTCATCTATTTTCTGCGCGGTGTCTTCCCCATAATCCCTGTGCTGAGAAAACTCCCTGCCTAAGAATATCTGTTCTTCCTTTTTTCCAAAGGTGAGGGGGCCCAGCTCTTTGCTCATGCCGTAACTGCAGACCATTTTCCGCGCCAGGTCCGAGGCTCGTTCAATATCGTTGCCCGCGCCGGTCGTTTCCGTATCCAGTACGATCTCCTCCGCCGCCCTTCCTCCCATCAGAATACAGATATTGTTCAGGAGAAAACTCTTGGGATAGGTATGCTTTTCATCCGTTGGAAGCTGCTGAGTCAATCCAAGTGCCCTCCCCCGCGGCATGATGGTCACCTTGTGGATCGGGTCGGTGTCGGGAAGAAGCATGGCCACGAGGGCATGACCGGCTTCGTGGTAAGCGGTCAATCGCTTTTCTTCATTACTGATGATCATGCTCTTTCGTTCGGTTCCCATGAGGACCTTGTCTTTGGCATCTTCAAAGTCCTCCATTTCAACCTTGTCTTTCCCGCGTCTGGCAGCCATGAGCGCGGCCTCATTGACCATGTTCTCAATGTCCGCCCCCGTGAATCCGGGGGTCCCCCTGGCAAGCAGGTTGACGTCCAGGTTTTCGGCCACCAGTTTTTTCTTGAGATGCACCTTCAGTATTCCTTCTCTTCCCTTCAGGTCCGGTACGGAAACGACGACCTGCCGGTCGAAGCGTCCCGGTCTCAACAATGCAGGGTCCAGAACATCCGGTCGGTTCGTGGCGGAGATGAGGATGACGCCTTCATTGGATTCAAAACCATCCATCTCAACCAGCAACTGGTTCAATGTCTGTTCCCGTTCGTCGTGTCCGCCTCCGAGGCCCGCTCCGCGATGTCGTCCCACCGCATCGATTTCATCTATAAAGATGATGCAGGGGGCATTCTTTTTCCCCTGATTGAAAAGGTCCCTGACGCGTGAGGCGCCTACGCCGACAAACATCTCCACGAAATCCGAACCGCTTATGGTGAAAAAAGGGACTCCGGCCTCTCCCGCTATGGCACGGGCTAAAAGCGTCTTTCCGGTTCCGGGGGCGCCCACAAGAAGTACCCCTTTGGGTATCCTTCCCCCCAGACGGGTGAATTTTTTCGGGTCGCTCAGAAAATCAACAATTTCCTCCAGTTCTTCTTTTGCTTCATCAATGCCGGCCACGTCTTCAAAGGTGACTTTTTCCTGGGAATCGCTCATGAGCCTGGCCCGGCTTTTCCCGAAAGACATGGCCTTTCCTCCCCCGGCCTGCATCTGGCGCATGAAAAATATCCATACGCCGATCAGCAAAAGCATGGGAACCCACGATAAAAAAATCTGAAACCAGGAAGAATCCTCCGCCGGTTTTGCTGAAATCTTTACTCCTTTTCCCCGCAACATGGTGATCAGTTCCGGATCTTTGGGCGCATAGGTTTTGAAGGGGCCCTGGGAGGACATTCCGGAAATATTTTCTCCCTGGATGGTTACCTGGTTGACGCTTCCGCTTTCAACCATGTTCAGGAAATCGCTGTAGTCGATGGTCGCACTGGTCCTGTCGGGATGCTTGAATATTTGAAAGAGCATCACCATCATGAGACTGATTACGAGCCAAAGAGCAAGATTTTTGTAAAATGGATTCAAATGAAACCTCCCTTGTAAATTCAGGCCTCAGCCCGATTCCAAAAAAATCAAAAAAATGAAGAAAGCCTGAGACTTTCACCACTCTTTTCTACTTACGGTCCTATTCGGCAAAATTCTGGACGAAAACTTTTCTATTATAGTCCCTTTTTTTTAAAATTCCATAAAATTTTGTTGACACAAGTCCGTGTGTCTTTCAAGAATAGTCTCATCGGCGCTTCTTCCGTATGCATTTGGCGGGTGGTGCGTGAACGAACACTTCAACAGAGGCGGGAAAGGAGGCATTTATGGTGGCGAATAGATTTACGAGGGAAGATCTGGCCCAGATAGAGAACCACGGGCTGAGCGAGGCGGAGATCAACATACAAATTTCCCTTTTCAAGATGTCGCCTCCCTATTTGCACCTACTGGGTCCTGCTCTTCCCGGAGACGGCATCAAGGCATTCAATGACGAACAGAAGAAGGAGTGCAAGAAAATTTACGGGGAGGAATCCCCTCGGAGGCAATGTCTGAAGTTTGTGCCCGCGTCCGGCGCGGCCTCCCGCATGTTCAAGGTGCTTTTGAGCCCTATGAACCGGAACGATCCGATCACAGCCGATGTTGTTTCAAAAGAGGCGGAGAAGGGGGATGAAGATGCGGTTCAGCTCCTCCGTTTTATGAAAGGCATAAGGGATTTTGCATTCTTTGCAGACCTGAATGCCTGCTTGAAAAGGAAAGGTCTTAACGGAGAAGCCCTTGTTGACCAGGGAAATTTTACGGAACTGATAAAATGCCTTCTGACGGTTGACGGCCTGGACTATGCGAATCTTCCTAAAGGGCTGCTCAAGTTCCATCGATACCGTGAAGGCAGCCGCACCGCGTTTGAAGAACACCTCGTTGAGGCCGCTGCCTATGTGCGCAAAGCGGATTCAAACTGTCCTCTACATTTTACCGTTTCTCCCGAACATCGAGATAAATTCCGCAATTGTCTGGAAAATGTTAGAAAAATCTATGAGAAGAAATTCCGTGTCTCCTACGACGTCGCGTTTTCCATTCAGAAGAATGCCACCGATACTTTGGCCGTGGACCTGAACAACCTGCCCTTCAGAGAGGCCAACGGGATGCTGCTGTTTCGTCCGGGGGGCCATGGTTCTTTGCTGCATAATCTGAAAGATCTCAAAGAGGAGATCATCTTTATCAAGAATATAGACAATGTGGCGCCGGATCGGTTGAAGACGGAAACCTTTGAATGGAAAAAAATCATGGGTGGATATCTCCTGTTTCTGCAGAGGAGGATATTCGGCTTTTTAGCGGAGCTTGCCTCCGGGTTTGCGGCGCCGGATTTGCTTGAACGCGCCGAGTCCTTTTTGGAGGAAGAACTCATGCTTCCCGTCCCCGCATCCATTGCCAACGTGCCTTTGCATGACCGGAGGGCCTACCTGATCGAGCGGCTGGACCGTCCGGTGAGGGTGTGTGGAATGGTGAAAAATACGGGAGAACCTGGGGGAGGTCCTTTCCGGGTGCGAGATGAGGATGGGGAAAAGTCTTTTCAGATCGTTGAAAAGGCCCAGATAGATCCCGATTCCCCCCAGCAGCAGACCATTCTATCCGCCTCCACCCATTTTAATCCGGTGGACCTTGTCTGTGGGGTGCGAAACTGGCAGGGAAAGCTGTTTGATCTTGCGAAATTTGTGAACCCGAATACCTTTTTCGTCTCAGAAAAATCAAAAGACGGCAGGGAGTTGAAGGCGCTGGAACACCCCGGGCTTTGGAACGGATCCATGGCCAGATGGATTACCGTCTTTGTGGAAGTGCCCGGCGTTACATTCAATCCGGTCAAAACGGTTAATGATCTTCTAAGAGAAGAGCACCAGCCATGATATTGCTGAAGACTGAGGTGTTTGCTTGACGATCGGTGGATTGCTCTGATAAAGAGTATGTATGAATCTACTGGATATTTTTATTATTGCCGTGATCGGTTTCTTCCTTGTACGTGGAATCTTTCGCGGATTCATCAGAGAAGTGGGCTCCCTCGCAGGCGTTATCTTGGGGATATGGCTTGGCTCTGTTTTCGAGCCGGATTTCAGGGTCTACTTGGCGCCCTATTTTCCCGATGGAAAATATCTTGCTTTAGTTAGTTTCGCCATGATCTTTTTTTCCGTTCTGGTCTTGTGTAACCTCATCAGCCGGGGATTGAAGAAGCTGGTCAAGAAACTGTTCCTTGGTTGGGCGGACACGGTACTGGGAGTCGCACTGGCCGTTCTTAAAGGAATTATCCTTTCCTACTTTGGAATAGTCTTGCTTACCTTCTTTGTTCCTTCCAAATCGACAATGATTAGCGATTCCAGGCTTGCGCCTCTGGTGGTTGCCTCCTATCAGTCCGCTATCGGCCTGGTTTCTTCCGAGGATTATGAGAGGTGGAAAAAGAAGTTCACCGGGGAAAAAGAAAAGATAAATTCCCGTCGCGGCGGGGCCGGAAAGGGGAAAGGTTCTTTAGAGAATGATAAAAAATGATAGGCTGACGGAGTCGGTTAAGGGGCTCATCGATTTGGTGGCACGGCTTCGAGGACCGGATGGATGTCCCTGGGATGCAAAACAGACGGATGCCACCATAAAGATCTACTTGATTGAAGAGGCGTATGAGGTGCTTGACGCCATTGAAAACGGATCTCCCGCGGCATTGTGTTCCGAACTGGGTGATCTTTTTTTCCAGATCCTTTTTCTGTGTCAATTGTCGGCTGAAAGGGGAGATTTTGATTTCGTGCGAGTGGTGGAAAAGATTACGGAAAAAATGGTGCGCAGGCATCCCCATGTTTTCGGTACGGCAAACGTCGCGAATGCGGAAGAAGTCGCGGATAACTGGAACCGGATAAAAAGAGAGGAAAACGGCCGGTCGGAATCTTTTTCGTCGCAGTTAATGAGTGTTCCCGCGAATCTCCCGGCGCTTCTAAGGTCTCACCGTCTCAGCGAAAGGGCTTCCAAAGCGGGTTTTGACTGGAAGAATGCCGGAGCCGTATGGGAAAAGGTGGAGGAGGAGTTTCATGAATTGGAGGCTGCGATTTCTGCCGGAGACAGCAGAGGTGTTTCCGAAGAGCTGGGCGATCTGCTTTTCAGTCTGGTGAACCTTGCAAGATTCTGGGATACCAATGCTGAAGAACTCCTGAGCTTTGCAAACAGAAAATTTTTATCACGTTTCAAAGAGTTGGAACAGGCCCTTGATGCAAAAGGGATCGGGATGAAAGAGGCCACGGCGGAACAGATGGATCTGGTGTGGGAGGAAATAAAGGCCCGGGGGGAGTAGAGGCCTTTGGCAAAAAAAAAGAAAAAGAAACGCATTATAATAAGGACGGCGCTGGTCTGGTTGCTGTGGCTTTGTTTGCTGGCTGTGGCCCTGAGCATGGTTCAGGTTGCGTTAGTAAGGTTCATCAATCCCCCTGTCACTTTGGAAACACTCTGGAAAGGAGTTCTCCGGTTATGGACGGTGCAGCCCGACAGCAGAAGCTCTTCCTGGCTGGGACTTGGTGAGATTTCCCCTCATATAAGAAGGGCCGTTCTTGCAGGGGAGGACCAGCGGTTCTTAGTCCATCATGGATTCGATTTAACGGAGATGGGCGAGGCATTCAAAGAGATTTTTTCCGGGAAAGGAATCAGAGGTGCAAGCACCATTACCATGCAGGTGGCAAGGATCGTTTTTCTGTGGCCGGACAGGACTTGGGGGAGAAAGTCTCTCGAGGCCTATTATACCCTACTGATAGAGCTGTTCTGGTCGAAGAAAAGAATCCTTGAGGTGTATCTGAATAGGGTGGACTGGGGAAATCGGATAACCGGAATTGAAGAGGCTTCAAATAAGTATTTTCATGTATCGCCCATGGATATTTCCCCTTCCCAGGCTGCACTTCTGGCGGCTATTCTGCCGAGCCCGCACAGATGGTCGCCCACAAGGCCCGGGCCGGAAGTATTGAGAAGAGAGAAAAGGATTCTTCGAGACATGGACAAGATGCCTCTCATTTTATGAGCGGCAAAGAGCGTATCCCAATAATCCGGAGATTTAGTCGAGCATCCGTCATGGTTTCTGATTTCATTTATACCGTCCGCAGCATCAGTTTGAAGTGGAAACTTCTCATTCCATTCCTGTTTTTTTCTCTTCTCGGAACCACGAGTTTGGTTTATATCGGTTTGGATTCTCAGAATGAACTGATCAAAGGGGGAGAAAAGCTAGCGCTTCAAAGGTTTTACGATCTTTTTCTTGCGAGGGTGCAGCAACACGGGGAGCAGGCGCTTGCCATGGCAACGATTATTGCCCAGAATCCCCACGTCAAGGAACTGCTTGCCGCAAGAGACAGAGACGGCCTTTTTGCTTATTCTTTTCCGCTGTTCGAGCAGTTGGAAAAGGAATTTGGAATTAAGCAGATGCATTTTCATGTGCCACCCGGAAGGTCCTTTCTGCGTGTACATTCTCCTCGCCAGTTCGGGGAAATGATTTCCTACAGAAGGGCCATCATGGACAGCATGAAAAGCGGGCAGGGGGTGGTGGGTCTTGAATGGGGACAGACGGGCTTGGGAATTCGCGGCGTAGCGCCCGTGTATTATAAAGGATCTCTTGCCGGGACCGTGGAAATCGGATATCCTTTCGGCATTGGATTTCTGGAGTCGCTCAGAAAGAAGTGGGGCCCTCATTTCAGCGTTTATGAAAGAAAAAGCCCGAATTATTATCCGGTTCTTGCAAGCACCATGGGCTCCCGCGGGCTTTTCCCGCTTCTAAAGGAGCAACTGAATGTCTGGCTTAAACGTCCCGTCATTCTGATTGCGCCGCCGGGATACCCTGAAATGGCTATCCTGGGTGGACCTATTAAGGATTATGGCGGCGAAGTGGTGGCCTTGGTGGAAATATGTTCGGACAGGTCTTCCATCGTCAAGCGCCTGAAAAACACGAGAAATCTGATGGTCATTATCGGCCTTGCGGGAATTTGTGTCTCCTTTGCTCTCACCTGGGTAGTGGCCGTCCTCTTCATCCGTCCAATCAAAGATATCGTTGCCAATGCCAGGGAAATAGCAGACGGGAAAAGAGAGACCCGCCTGACTCCTCAGTCTGACGACGAGATGGGGTTTCTATCCCGATCTCTGAACATCATGCTGGATTCGTTGAAAGAAAGACGGAGACAGGTGGAGCATTATGCCAAGACGCTGGAAAAGCGGGTCGAAGAAAGAACCGCGGATTTGGTTATTTCCGAGGAAAAATATCGGACTCTGGTGGACAACCTGCCCCTTGGCGTCTACAGGATACTCAGTGATGGAACCACCGAATTTATCAATCCCTATTTTATTGAGAAATTGGGGTTTTCCACGGATGAAGTGGTGGGCGACAAGGATTTTTGGAGAAGTAAGATATGGGGTTGCGATGAGCAGGAGGCGAAAGAAATTCTCCATGCCTTGAAACAGAATCCCAACGGGATGCGCACCGAGAGGGAGATCACGGACAAGCAGGGGAACCGATTCATATTTATTGATCACGCCATACCTTTTAGAGACGACAAAGGGGTCTTGAAATGGTTTGATGGAATCATGGTGGACATTACCGAAGTCAAGAGGCTGCAGGAAGTGGCTCTGCGGGGAGAGGAGATAAGGGTCCTGGGGGAAATTTCGGAACGATTTGCCCATGAAATGCGGAATCCTCTTGCAACTGCCGGGGGGTTTGCCAGACGTTTGAGAGATTCTATTGCAGGAGACGACCCTCATAGAAAGATGGCCCAGATCATTCTGGATGAGGTGGCCAGACTCGAAAACATCCTTAATGTACTTCTATCAACCATCAAACCATTTTCTCTACGCATGTCGGAAGTCGATCTGAGACCCATTCTGGAATCTTCTCTTGATGGAATCAGGGAACAGGCCGATTCCAGGGAGATTGTGCTTTCCGTATCGCTGATGGAAGAAAGCTTCCCGCTTTTCGGAGATAAAGATTTTCTGAAGAAGGCTTTGGTCAGTATTTTAAGAAACGCGGTTTTTTCCATGTCGGAAAGTGGCCGTCTATCCGTGTCCACGTCCCTTGAAGGAGACCACCTGGCCGTTTGGCTTCGATATCCCGTGAAAGGTGTGGCCGAGGATGATGTGACCCAGTTCTTTATCCCTCGACTTACCGGTGATCTGGAAACCAATGTGCACGATCTTCCTCTTTCAAAGGTCATCATCCACAGACATGGTGGACGAATAGCAGTGAAAAGGGAGGATGGAGATATGGTGGTCGGGATAGAGTTGCCGCTCTTGAAGACTAAGAAGCGTGATAATCGGTAGGTCGGTGCAAGGGTAAGATTATGAATAAGTGTGAATAACCGGTTTCGGGAGGTGCCGTGGCTGATGATACGTTTCCTCTGTTTAAATGCTTTTATCGCAATCTATTCCATCCTGTTTTGTCTTTGGGCGATCCTGCTGTCTCTTTTCAACAGTAGTCCCGGGCGAGTCCACTTCTGGGTTGCAGTGCCATGGGCGAAGGTGATCTTACTGGTCTGCGGAATTAAAGTCACGGTTTCAGGAAATGAGAACGTGGATTCCGAAGTCCCGCGTGTATATATGGTCAACCATCAGAGTTATTTTGATGTCTTTGTGGTTCTGGCCTGCCTTCCGGTCGATTTCAAGTTTCTGTTGAAGGAAGAACTCATGCGTATCCCTCTTTTTGGGCCTGCAATGAAGCGCGCCGGATATATCGGAATAGAGCGGGACGATCCCAGGAAAGCCATTAAAAGCATGAATCTTGCCGCTGAGCGGATAAAAGGGGGGGCTTCCGTGCTTATTTTTCCCGAAGGAACGAGAAGTTTGGATGGCAGTTTGGGGTCGTTTAAAAAAGGGGGATTCAACTTGGCTCTCAAATCGGGTTGTGATATCGTTCCTGTCGCCATTTCGGGCACGGCGCGTATCGTTCCGAAAGGGAGTCTCAAAATTGAGAAAGGCAACGTGGCATTTTCTATAGGCCGGCCTATCCCCCTCGCAGGATACAGCAGAAGAAACGTTGCGCAATTAATGGATGAGGTTCGTGCATCCATGCTGGCTTCCAAGCAAAAAGTGGGTCCACATTTTTGAAATACGGATAAACGGGAACTTGAGGTTCGAAAAAATATGGGAAAATATTTTTGCGCTTTGTGGTTGGGTATTATTTTTTGTGTTTTTTCCGGTGGGGCCGAGGCGTATGTAATGCCTCCGAAACAACTGATTGATTATATGCAAGACAAGTTGGGCGCCTTCAAGACCGTGATTATCAACCAGAAAACCGTGGTGATGGATCCGCTGGACGGAAAGGAGGTCAATGCGTTTGAGGAGAAAATCTGGGTTAAGACCCCGGGATTTTTTGAATCCAAGGTGATTTCAGGTCAGGAAAATGATGGCGCGGCGGTCGATGAATCCTCATCCAGTCTATTCAGACAGCTTCTTATGGCGAACAGCCGTCAGTATATCTTGATGCTGTTAGCGAAATTTGGAATCGACGTCGAGTCTTCCAGCTATGCGAGGCTTGACGGGGCAGTCGCTTATTCCATCGGAGCGCGCGAACCCGGCGGTCCCAGACTTCTTCTGAATAAAGAGACTTTTTTCCCCATGCTTCTGGAATATGAAGTGCACGATGATTCCGGACCAACGAAGGTTTCCATTCGATTTGAAGAGTATCGGGAAATTTCGGGTAGCTGGTATCCGTTCAAGATAGTCTACCTGGAGGGCGAAAAGGTCGATGAAGCTTATCTTGTTCTTGATCTGCAGGCCAACATACCTTTGAGTGCCGGTCTGTTCAAGCAGAAACCGGTCATGGAAAAGGCCCATGAAAATGGCGCCGGTGCGGAGGATGATCATTTAAAAGAAGCGATCAAGGCTTTGAAAGATAAATACAGGTAAATCCGATGGAGGAAGACGCCTTTTTTGAATACGCTTTAACGAACGAAGAGGATGTCAGACGGGAGAAGGAAAAGGCCCGTCGATTGCGACGCACGCAGTGGTGGTACAACCGGTTGAGCGCGGGGATCTGCTATTATTGTGGACGTCAGGTGGGAAGGGCGAACCTTACGATGGATCATTTGGTCCCGCTCAGCAGGGGTGGAAAAAGCAGAAAGGGGAATCTTGTCCCCGCATGCAAGGAGTGCAACAACAACAAAAAATACCTGTTGCCGCTTGAATGGGAGGCGTATCTCGATAAGCTAAACAGTGGATTCAACGGGAGTTGACGGATGAACCGCGACAGCCGCTCCGGCCTTGCTTTCGCTACCCGCATCAGGTCCGAGCCTATCCGAGGCCCGGCCTGAATTGACGGCTATTTCAAGAAAACCGGTACTTCCCACGAGTGCAAGAACGTGCCCCTTGGGAACCTCGGAATAGATCCTTCCTACGCCTTTAATGGATAGATCCCCTACTTCAATCACAAGATCTCTATCATCCGCAAGACGGCTCATCTCGCTCGCATGAATATTGGTTATAAGATTCCCGAAGTGGTCTATGCGCACTACCTGACCATGCAGGGATGTCCCTCTTCCATGGGCAATTGGGATTTCAAGGGGTGTTGGATCATGGATGGGGGCGCCCATTTCCAGAGGTGCGATTCCCGAAAGCAGGTGAGCTGCCGCCGGGGCGAACAGATCCCGTCCATGGAAGGTGCTGGAAGGGTTCGGCAGGAAGAACTTATCGTTTTGGAGATGGATGATCTCTTTTTCAGCGTGTGCTTCCATGATGGTTTGAAAGATTCCGTTGTCCGGCCCAACAAAAAAATGTCCGCCCGCTGCGATCAGTACAGGCCGTCTTTCGCTTCCGACGCCGGGATCCACCACGGCTACATGGATGGTTCCCTTCGGAAAATACTTGTATACGTCCCTGATCATCAAGGCAGCAGGCAAAATCGCACCGGGATCTATCTGATGGCTGATATCTACGATGGCGGCATCCCGCCTTATGGAAAGGATGACACCCTTCATGACGCCCACATAGGAGTCTTCCATCCCAAAATCGGTTATGAGGGTGATGATTCCTGAGCGCAATGATTCTACCCCGAGCGTCTCTCATCCCAGAAGCGCATCCTATCAAGAGGCACGGACTTTCAGCTTCTATACACTCCCACGCAAAGCGCGGGAATGAGAAAAGGCGAACCGCGGAATATCCAAGTTCGATATTCGCTTTTCATCAAGAGAGCAACCGGAGGCCGCATTCCAGCAAATTACCAGCCCCATGTCAGATAATCGTGTATGGAATTTGCCGCCTGTCTTCCGGCTCCCATGGCAAGAATCACGGTGGCGGATCCGGTAACAATATCCCCGCCGGCCCAAACACCTTTTTTGCTTGTCTTTCCGGTCTTTTCATCGGCAAGGATATATCCCCATTTATTCAGTTCCAGACCTTCGGTCGATTGGGTTAAGAGAGGATTGGGACCTGCTCCTACGGCAATAATAACCAGATCGCACTCCAATTCAAATTCCGAACCTTCCTTGGGGATGGGCCTGCGACGTCCGGATTGATCCGGTTCGCCGAGCTCCATTTTGAGCCCTTCCATACCGGTGACACGGCCCTTTTCGTTTCCAATAAATTTGGTCGGCGCCGTGAGAAAATGGAATTCCACGCCTTCTTCTTCAGCATGGTGCACTTCCGCCCCCCTTGCAGGCACTTCCTGCCTGGATCGGCGATATACAATAAGAGATTTTTCAGCGCCCAGTCGAAGGGCTGTTCGCGCTGAATCCATGGCAACGTTTCCGGCGCCCAGGGTGATCACCTTCTTCCCTCGGATGATCGGTGTGTCAAATTCAGGATAGAGGTAGGCCTTCATGAGATTGGAACGGGTAAGGTATTCATTTGCGGAAAATATCCCGATGAGGTTTTCTCCGGGGACGCCGAGGAAGCGGGGAAGCCCGGCGCCAACGCCGAGGTAAACCGCATCATAGCCTTGCTCAAAAAGTTCATCGATGGAAACGGTGCGCCCTATGACGGCATTGCACTCCACGGCAGCACCCATGGCTTCAAGACCCGCAACCTCTGAAAAGACGATTTCTTTCGGGAGTCTGAACTCTGGAATACCATAAACCAGCACTCCTCCAGGTTTGTGAAAGGCCTCGAAAACGGTGACGTCATGTCCCTTCAAAAGCAGATCGCCCGCAACGGTCAGGCCGGAAGGACCGGAGCCGACCACCGCAACCTTTTTTCCGGTTGGGGCCGCCTTTTTCGGAAGGCCGGCTTTCCTGAATCTTCTTTCGTAGTCGGCAACAAACCTTTCAATGTTCCCGATGGCTACGGGATCGCCTTTCTTACCAAGAATACAGGAACCTTCACACTGCAATTCCTGGGGGCAAACCCTTCCGCAGACCGCGGGAAGGGTACTTTTCTCCCATATTTTCGTTATGGCATTGCTAAAATCCCCCTTCTTAACGAACTTGATAAATCCGGGGATGTCTATCTCCACGGGACAGCCTTCGACGCATGAGGGTTTCTTGCATTCCATGCATCTTTGGGCTTCTTTGATAGCTGTTTCAGGACTCTGACCCGTGGGGACTTCTTCAAAATTTCGTGCCCTTACCTCCGGCTTCTGTTCCGGCATGGGTTGTCTCGGTATTGTTTCCTTCTTTTCCTTTTTCTCTTTTTCTTCCGCCATGATCTCCTCCGCAACGATAGTGCTCAAGATGATTTCTGAAAAACAGGCGTATCCGTACCAGTGCCGTCAAGAGACAACAGGCGACGCAAGTCTGCAGGCCTCCGCGCCTTTTGCAGCCAAGTGTTCTTCATAGCTTTTCTTTTCGTCTTCAGCGTATGCCTGGAGACGCAGCATCAATCCATCGTAATCCACCTCATGGCCGTCAAATTCCGGTCCGTCAACACAGGCGAATTTGGTTGCGCCGCCCACGGATACGCGGCATCCACCGCACATCCCGGTGCCGTCAATCATAATAGGATTAAGGCTTACCATTGTTTTGACTCCATATTCTTTTGTCATTTTAGATACGAATTTCATCATGGGCACAGGTCCGATGGCAACACAGAAGTCTATCTTGCCCTTTTCCAGAACTTCTCTTAAAACGTCGGTTACAAAGCCGTGATGACCGTAGGAACCGTCATCCGTGCATATGCGAAGATCATGGGAGGCAGCCCTCATTTTATCTTCGAGAATCAGCAGGTCCTTATTTCTGGCGCCGATAATGCATGTCACATGGTTCCCAATCTCTTTTAGTGCCCGGGTAATGGGGTGTAAAACCGCCACGCCGGTTCCTCCTCCGACACAAACCACATTGCCCACTTTTTTGAGGTGGGTAGCCTTGCCCAGGGGGCCAATGACGTCTTGATACCCATCTCCCACCTTTAAATCGCTAAATAGAGCGGTCGACTTGCCAACGACCATATAGATGACCGTAATCGTTCCATTTTCCGGGTCGGTATCAGCCATGGTCAGAGGGATGCGCTCTCCTGTTTCATTGGCTTTCAGAATTACAAACTGACCGGGTTTCGCCTTTTTGGCGATCAACGGCGCTTCGATCTCGTTGAGAATGACCGTCCCTTGAGCCATTTCTTCACGCTTTACAATTTTAAACATAGCGAACCTCCAGAGATAAAAATAGGATTTCAGTTTGACATGTATTCGGATACAGCCCTGACCTTCAGCGTTCGTTCTCCAAAAAGACTGAATTTCAGCCAGTCCAATCCAAAGTCCATGAGCGCGATATCATCCAATGAAAGCCTTTTTTCCAGATCATCTTCGATATGGAAAAGATCAAGGAACCTGCTGTTGAATATGAATTCTCTGAATCTATCCAAATTATAGGAAGCCATGAAAAACATCTGGTGTTTCTTTGCGACGTGCTCTTTTTGGCCGAGACTTTCGCGTGAAGTGATTATCTCGAACCACTTGTCGTTGAGGGTGTCGTACTCTTTGATGCCTTCGTGATTGATCCAATCGTCCAGTTTCCAGGATCTATCCTCTTCAAAACCTCGGCAATGGGGCTCTTTGACCATGAAGAATTTTTTCAGCCCATCCTTTCTTCCCTTTACCATGGAGGATG
>JBBSAR010000026.1:0-19194 GCA_038252125.1 Desulfatiglandales bacterium | reverse complement strand
TTGTTGCCATGGGGTCGGAGATGCTCATCATATTTGCCTTCCAGGTCCTCTACGGTTACGTTTACCTGCAGATCGGGTTCATTATTACCGCTTCCCTGCTGGGTCTGCTGCCGGGCGCGGTTGTGGGAAAAAGGTGGCAGAGACCCGACGGGACGAAGCTCCTTATTTCAGAAGTTGCCATGATTTCTTTACTGATTATCTTTTTATTATGGCTGTCGGGTTGTAGAATTGAACCTCCTCCCCTTCTTTTTCTTCTGTTCTGCTTTATGTTCTCTTTTTTCTGCGGATTTCAGTTCCCTGTTATAACAGAGATTATCGGGGAGGATAAAAGCCCTGCGGCAGGTTGTCTGGCTGCGGATTTGTGCGGGGCGGCAGTGGGAACGCTGGTGACCGGAGCTTTAGTGATCCCCATCTGGGGAATGAAATACGGGGCGGGGCTTCTGATTCTGATGAAGCTTTCGAGTATGGCCGTCGGCTACAAGGCCTACAAGGCCGGGCACGCATAAAACCTGTGCAGATTTGTTGGCTGTTGAAATAAGGAGAAGATGATTATGTCGGAAATGATGACCCGGAAAGAATTCCTGAAAAAAGCAGGCCTGGGCGCCTCGGCCTTTTTTTGCGCCGGCGCCGGGTACGGTTTTTTTGAAAAAAACAATAGCAATCAATCGATCCAGGGGCAGGTTTTCAAAAACGATGCGCCCGACAAACCCTGGAAATGGTCCATGGAAGGCTTTTACTACGCCTCGGACGGAGAAAAGGTCCAGTGTCAGGTCTGCCCGAACCGCTGCGTTCTCAATCCCGGGGACCGGAGTGTCTGCCGGTCGAAAGTGAATATCGGGGGGAAACTCTACTCCCTGGCCTACGGGGATCCCTGTTCTATCCATGTGGACCCCATCGAGAAGAAACCCCTGAACCATTTCCACCCCCAGTCCCGCACATTTTCCATTGCCACCACAGGATGCAGTTTCCGGTGTTTGAACTGTCAGAACTGGGAGATATCCCAAAAGAAACCGGAAGAGGTGGAGCACATGGAGCTTTTTCCCGACCAGGTGGTGAACGAGGCGAAAAAAAGGGGGGCGCCTTCCATCGCCTATACCTATTCGGAGCCGATCACATTTTACGAATATATGGTGGATACGGCAAAGCTCGCCAGGGAGGCGGGTCTCAGAAACGTTCTGATATCAAATGGCTACATTAATCGTAAACCTCTCCTTCGTCTCGCGCAATATTTGGACGGCGCCAATATCAATCTCAAGTCGTTCAGCAACGACATCTACAGGACCCTGAACGGCGGAACGCTTCAACCGGTTCTGGACACGTTCAAGACGCTTCACGAAAAAGGCGTTTGGTTTGAAATGACCACGCTGGTGGTTCCGGGCTATGTGGATGATCCGGAAATGATGAAACAGATGTGCGGATGGATTTTAAAAGAACTGGGGCCTGATTATCCCCTGCATCTGCTGCGGTTTTTCCCTCTGTATAAACTGACCCGGCTTCCGGCCACACCCATTTCCATCCTTGAAAACCTGAGGACCGTGGCCCTGAAAGAAGGGATCCATTATGTTTATCTCGGGAATGTTCCCGGGCACGAAGGCACCCAGACAATTTGCCACCAGTGCAAAAAAGTGGTGATCGGCCGGAACGGATATACCATTGGTGAGATTCACGTGAAAGACGGCCGGTGTGAGTTCTGCGGGACCACTATTCCGGGCCGTTGGGGATAGTCTGTCTAAAATAATGCATCAACAAACCCGTACTCCAGGCATTTCTCGGCGTCCAGGTAAATGTCTCTCTTGATCAGGGAATTCAGTTTCTTGAGCGTTAAATTCGTATGTTCAAGATATACCCCTTTGATCATTTTCATGAAAAGATCCAAATTCGCTTTTTCGTCCTGAAACTCATCATACTTGCCGCCAAACCAACTGCTGAGTTGGTGTATCATGATCAAGGACCTGGGCGTCATAAACCTCTTTTTTCCACTCAAAGAAATAATGGTCGCAGCACTGGCTGCAATGCCTTCCACATATGTGTATATGGGAATGTGGCACCTTTTGATGTAATCATGGAGATTAAAGGCGTCCGAAACACTCCCCCCATAACTGTTGATAAACAGATTGATATGCAAATAGCCTTCTATGGATTGTATATCCAGATCATTTTCCACCAGAAACTTTCTGTGAGCAACTACTTTCCTGTCAATTGCTTTTCTAATTCTTAAAACAGATTGGTCAGTGATCACTTCATAAAGAAAAATATTGTTGCTCTTATCACCCGTAAGTTCTTCTCCTGCAATCGACGCACCAACGATGGGCATTTCATTTTCTTCTTCGTTTCTGCAAGGTTTTTTAGACTGGTAAATAATCATTTTTTTCTCCCTTTACGGGTTAACAATCAATAATCAAAAGATATAAGTTAGCCTCTTGGAAGCGGCAGAATTTAAACCTGCATTTTCCAATAGAGGAAAATTTATCTGATTTGGCCTGGATAAGCAAGTCTTATGAGATAACCCAGCGACTGGGCACGTAAAAATCGGTATTTTAAATGACCGTCCCCTTTTTCTGCTATCTTATTTTACGAAATCAGGTAACCAGGACGTTGATCGGCCCTGCGTCTTTCAGCCATAAAGATTTCTGGTTTGACTTTACAAAGCTGTTTCTATTACAAGGCGTATCAAAAGGTTTTTTTGTTCTGCCGGGCTTTTCCAAGCGCCGATTAACGACGAATATTTATACAGGGATTGAGAAATGCACAAAACTACTTTTACCACTTCACGAGAAGACCGATATCTGGAAGACTATGTGGAAGGCGATGTTCACGAGTTCGGTCCTGTCACCGTCACGGAAAAGGATATCATGGCGTTCGGCAGGAAGTTTGACCCTCAAGTCTTCCATACCGATCCGATTAAGGCCAAAGACACGTTTTACGGGGGGCTGATAGCCAGTGGCTGGCACACCTCCAGTCTGTTTATGCGACTGTTTGTTGAAAACTACCTGGCGGGCAAAGCCAGCCTGGGAAGCCCGGGGGTGGATGAACTCCGCTGGCTCAAACCAGTCCGCCCCGGTGACAGCCTGATGTTAAGGATCACGGTTCATAAGGTGAAACCATCCACTACCAAGCCGGACCGGGGGGTATTGTTTTCCTTTTGTGAAATGGTAAATCAAAAAAATGAGGTTGTGTCGACCATGATGGCCCTTAATTTGGTTCGATATCGTGACAGGCATTGAAGGGAAGGCCTGCAAACATAATCAGGTTCCCATCAGGAGTACTTCTCCAGAAGTTCCTTTGTCTTGACCACATTCATGTTCAAACCGAGGGCCTTTCGGTCGATTCCCATGGCGAGCCCCAGGATTTGCGTGAGGTACAGGACGGGCAGGTTATAGGAAACATTGTATTCCGCTTCGATGCTTTTCTGGTTCCCATCGTACATGACAGAGCAAAAAGGGCAAACAAGGCAAATGGCGTCGGCGCCGGCCGCGGAAATGCCGTCCAGTTTCTCTTTGGTCACAGACATGGCCAGTTTTTCGTCTACGGGTAGAATGGGACCCCCGCAGCACCTCTTTTTTCCGGGATAGTCCACCACCCGGGCGCCCGTCAAGGCTACCAGGGAGTCAATGGAACGGGGGTCCTCCACATCGTCGAAATGATCATGCGCCTGGGAGGGCTTCAGGTAGTGGCAGCCGTAGTGAACAGCAATCTTAAGGCCGCTGAGATCTTTCTGGAATTGGCTTCGTATGGCATCCGCGCCGATTTCTTCGAATAAGATTCTGGCAAAATGCCTTACTTTCGCCCCTTTCCCGTATTGAAGGCCCATGCCTTTCAGGCGCTCATTGATCTTGTTCTTCCTTTCTTCATCTCGGGCAAGCAAGTGCGATGCCTCTGAGAGCGCGGATGTGCAGGAGCTGCACAGGGCGCAGATATCGAGCCCCTCTTTTTCCGCCAGGGCAAGGTTATAGGCGGCCAATAGTTCGGATTCCTCCATATCCGCGGCTTTAATGGGAAATCCACAACACATGAATTTTTTCATGTCAACGAATTCAATCCCCAGTTTTTCCGCGACGTGTCTGGCGGAAAGTTCATAGTTCCTGGCTCTGGCCGGGATGGTACATCCTAAAAAGAGTGCGTATTTCATAAGTGTATTCCTGAGTTCTTTGTTCCCCATGAACCCCAAAGGCTCAAGGGACGTTGTGTTGTCTAACCGAGTTCCTGAGGGAAAAGCGTTGCGATGGCGTCACAGGATGTGGGGAGTTCCGGCAATCCCGCTTTCTTTCTCTTCTTGTTGTCAAAATCGTCCAGGGGATAAATTCTTCCTTGACCCGTGACCAGCTTCCTCTGGGCCTTGATGCCCGCGGGTGCATGGCCGCTTTTGACGGCCAGGTTTTTCAGCAGGGTCATGAAATCCGTGATGCGGACTCCCTGGGGACACCTTTCCTGGCAGGCGTAACAACTGGAACAGAGCCAGATGAAATCGCTCTTGAGGATTTCCTCTTTCAGCCCGTAAAGGGCCATGCGGATAATCTTTGCAGGGCTGAACTGTTCGTTGAGGGCTGATATGGGGCAGCTTGCGGCACAGGTCCGACAGGTAAAGCAGGCGGATATCTCGCCGCCTCCGGCCTTTGCGGCCAGTTCCTTGATAAAATCAGGATCCGCCTGATCCAGATCTACAATTTCCATAAGATTCTCCTGTTTTCCAAAATCAAATCTCATTGATCATGGCCATAATCTGATCTTCGCCGAACCCCCTCAGATTCAAAGCGCCCGATCTGCAGGATGCGACGCACAGTCCGCATCCCTTGCAAAGTGCGGGATTCACTTCGGCCTTGCCGGCATTCCGCCCCTCCACCAACATGGATGGCGCCGAATAGGGGCAGAGAACGACGCAGACGCCGCAACCGCTGCAGGAATTCACATTTACGTGGGCTACCGTCCCGCTCATGCTGATGGTTTTTCTCGAAAGCAGCGTTACCGCCCTTGATGATGCCGCCAGGGCCTGGGCCACGGATTCATCGATCGGTTTCGGGTAATGGTTCATGCCGCACAGGAAAACCCCGTCCGTGGCAAATTCAGAAGGCCCCAGCTTGGCGTGGGCCTCCACAAAGAACCGATCTTCATTCATGGGAACCTTGAATAGCTGAGCCAGCTTTTCATCTCCCGACGGAACGATGGCTGAGGCCAGTGCCAGAAGATCGGCCCTTATGACGACTGTTTTGCCGAGAATTTTGTCCAGGACTTCCACTCTTAACCTGTCGTTTTCGAGGGACACCCGCGGTTTGCTCTGCAAGGTAAAGGGAATGAAGAGGATGCCGGCAAGACGCGCATCCCTGTAAAGATATTCCCTTTCCCCGTAGGTTCGGATATCCCGGTAGAGCACGTATACCCTCATCTCGGGGTTCAGCTTTTTCAGGTGCAGGGCGCTTTCAACGGCGTGGGTGCAGCAGACTCTTGAACAGTAAGGCCTTTCGGGTTCTCTGGAACCGACGCACTGAATAAAAACCGCTGTATTCAATGCCTTTAAAGCCGGATCATCGGCAATGAACCGTTCGTCCAGTTCAAGATGCGTCACGACCCGCGGGTCTTTCCCGTAAAGATACTCTGTCGGTTTGGATTCGGTTGCCCCCGTGGCAAGTACGGCAACACCGTGTTTAAATTCCTTTTTATCTCCGTTTGACGAAAGCAGGGTGGCGGTGAAATTCCCCACGAAACCATCCACGTTTGCCAGTTCCGTATGGAGTTGAACGTCAATGTTGGGGTCCGTCTCCACGGATTCGATCATTTCCGCGAGTTTTCCTTGAACATCCTCCCCTTTCCAGGTTCGGAAAAGCCTCTTTGCCTGTCCTCCCAGCGCAGGGGAGCGTTCCACAAGACAGACCTGGAAACCCTGTCTTGAAAAACTTTTTGCAGCGGCCATTCCTGAAATCCCGCCCCCCACCACGAGCGCCGCCTGATCGATATTCAGTTCGGTCTCCACAAGCGGTTCTATGAGAGCGGCCTTGGCCACGGCCATGCGAACAAGGTCTTTGGCTTTTTCCGTAGCCACGGCCGGCTCGCCCTTATGAACCCAGGAATCCTGGTTCCGGATATTTGTCATTTCAAAGAGGTACTTGTTCAGACCTGCCGCGATCAGCGTCTCCTGAAAAAGAGGTTCATGGGTTTTGGGCGTACAGGCGGCTACAACAATGCGATTGAGCCCCCTTTCCCGGATTACCCTGGCTACGCTCTCCTGGGTATCCTGGGAACAGGAATAAAGATTGTCCGCCACATATTCCACATACGGCAGAGATGCGGCATATTCGCGTACCCCCGGAACATCCACCACCCCGCCGATATTGATCCCGCAATGGCAGACAAAGACGCCGATGCGCGGCCTTTCTCCTCTTACCGAGACTTCCTCTGGAGGCCTTTTTTCTTTGGTCAGGGTGTTCCTGGCGCTGCAGAGCAATGCGCCTGCCTCCACCGCCGCGGAGCTTGCCTCGATAACGGACTGAGGGATGTCTTTGGGTCCCTGAAATGCCCCGCTCACGAAAATACCTTCTCTCGAAGTACTCACGGGCGTAAAAGATCCCGTATCGCAAAATCCTCCATCCGTCAGATCGATCCCCAGGCGATAGGCCATTTCCTGTGCCTCGGGAGAGGTTTCAAGACCCACGGAAAGGACCACGAGATCGAAGCCTTCCTCAACCACTCGGCCCTCATCGTTCACATAAGGGATCAGGAGCCTGCCATCTTTACCGCCCGTATCCACGGTGGGAACGCGGGAGCGGATAAAGCGCACCCCATGCTTATTTTTCGCATCTTCATAATATCTCTCAAAATCCTTTCCATGGGTGCGCATGTCCATGAAAAAGATGGCGCAATCCAGATCGTGATCGGCGTGTTCCTTGGCGATGACCGCCTCTTTGATGGCGTACATACAGCAGACGGAGGAACAGTATCCGTGGTCGCATCCGTTTATGTCCCGCGATCCGATGCACTGAAGCCAGGCGATTTTGCGGGGTTCTTTGTTGTCGGACGGTCTTTGAAGATGCCCCAGAGTAGGCCCGGAGGCGGAGAGTATCCGTTCAAATTCCATGGAAGTGATGACGTTTGGATGTCTGGCATAGCCGTAGGTCTTATATTTTTCCGGATTGAACGGCTGGATTCCGGGCGCCAGCACGATGGCCCCCACATTTAGTTCGATCGTCTCGTCCTGCTGGAGATAGTCGATGGCGTGCACTCCGCAGAATTCGGAGCATATCTTACACCCTCCGCTCTTGAAGTGGATGCAGTGATCCCTGTCGATGGCGGGGGTGTTGGGAATGGCCTGGGCATAAGGCACATAAATCGGTTTCCGGCCTTTCAAGCCCATATCGTATTCCGATGGAATCTTCTTAAACGGCCGGGCGGAAATCTCTTCAAGCCGTATATGTCCCGTCGGGCAAACGGACGCGCACGCCCCGCAGGCCATACACACATCCGACTGGAGATGAAAGGGAGTGTCCACCTTCATTTCCGTGCCGCGTCCCGCAAGACTCAAGGCGCTGTTTCCCATCTTTTCGCAGATCCTCACGCAGAGCCCGCACAGGATGCAATCATCGTTCTCCAGCTCGAAACGGGGTGCGACAATGCCGTATTTCGAAGCCAAGTCTTTGATAACCGGGACTTCCGGGCAACGGGAGAGGAGCATTTCAACGATCAGCTTGCGACCGCTGTGCACCTTCTCCGAATCCGTAAAGACCTCCATGCCTTCCCAGATGGGGTAGTTGCATGAGGTTACAAAACGGCTCTTACGGCCGTCGAAAAGTTCGACCGTGCATAACCTGCACATCCCCGCCGGTTCCAGCGCCTCATGGTGACACAAGGTTGGGATTTCGATGCCGTTTTCCCTGGCCACCTGCAGGATATACTGGCCTTTCTTACCTTGTACTTCCTTCCCGTTCAGCTTAAAAGTGATCATAGCCAACCCTTATTATTTGATTACCACGGCATCAAATTTACAGACATCATAGCAGATGCCGCATTTAATGCATTTTTCCGGATCCAGTTTATGTGGTTTCTTTTTTTCGCCGGTAATGGCTTCCTGCGGACATTTGAGACTGCAAAGCCTGCATCCGGTACAGACAGCTTCGTCGATTTCATAATGAAAGAGGGCCTTGCAGACTCCGGCCGGACACCTCTTGTCCCGAATGTGCGCCTCGTATTCCTCCCTGAAGTACCGAATCGTCGTCAGCACCGGATTGGGAGCGGATGTTCCCAGGCCGCAGAGAGAGAAGTTGCCGACCATGTCGCACAGCTCCAACAAAAGTTCAATATCGCCCTCTTTTCCTTTTCCCTCGCAGATGTGGGTGAGGATCTGGAGCATTCTTTTGATGCCTTCCCGGCACGGGTTGCACTGACCGCACGATTCATCTTTCAGAAAATCCAGAAAATAGCGCGCAACATCCACCATGCAGGTGTCCTGATCCATAACGATCATCCCGCCTGAACCCATAATGGAACCTGCCTTGGCCAGGTGTTGATAGTCTACTGGGATATCCAGCATTTCTTCGGGGATGCAGCCCCCCGATGGCCCTCCGGTCTGGACGGCCTTGAGTTTTTTCTTCCGGGGAACGCCGTTTCCTATGTCGTAAATAATCTCTTTCAGGGGGATCCCCATGGGGACTTCCACCAGTCCTGTGTTCTTGATTTTTCCCACAAGGCTGAAGACTTTTGTTCCTGTGCTGTCCGGTGTGCCAAGACCCGCAAACCAGGAAGCCCCCCTGGAAAGGATGACGGGAACATTGGCATAGGTTTCCACATTGTTCAGGTTGGACGGACTGCTCCTGAAGCCTTTTTCTACGGTATGGATATATTTGGCCCTGGGCCTGCCGACCTCTCCTTCGAGGGATGCCATGAGGGCCGTTGATTCACCACAGACAAAGGCGCCTGCGCCGGTGGAAATCTTTACCTGAAAGTTGAAGCCGGATCCTGCGATATTGTTTCCGATCAGGCCGTAATCGGTTGCTTGTCTGATAGCGGTTACCAGACGTTTTACGGCAAGGGGATATTCATTGCGTACATAGATAAAACCCTGTTCCGAACCGATGGCAAGCCCTGCAATCAGCATTCCCTCCAGGATGGTGTGCGGATCGCCTTCCAGGATGCTCCGATCCATATAAGCCCCGGGATCCCCCTCGTCCGCATTGCAGATGATAAAGCGCTCCCCCTGGTGATCGGCGCAACTCTGCCATTTTACCCCGGTCGGGAATCCACCCCCTCCTCGGCCTCTCAGGCCGGAATCCTTTATGGCGGCAATGATCTTTTCCGGTTGTCCTTCCGAAAGGGCCTGGAAAAAGGCTGCGTACCCACCCCTGGCCATATAGTCTTCTATGCGTTCAGGATCGATATACCCGCAATTTCGCAGAGCAATCTTGACCTGCTTGTTGTAAAATCCGATATCTTCCAGGAACGGTATCTCATCAAGAGGCTGGAATCCATCCAGCGGGTTGGGGATATTTTCTTCCATCACCGAGCGTGGATCGCGCAGCTGTCCGAGGATCATTTTCGCATCAAACCGGCTATTCATGTAATCGTGAATGATTTGGCTTATTTTGTCTTGCGTGATGTTTTTGTAGATTACCCTCGGGCCGTTTTTCCTGTAAACCTCCACAAGCGGTTCCACTTCACAAAAACCAAGGCACCCGGTCTTTTGAATCCGTATATCCCCATTTCCATGAAATTCCTCCTGAGCGGTGTTAAATGCCTTGTCCGCTCCCGCCGCGATGCCGCAGGAAGCCATCCCGATATTGACCGTCAAGGCCTCAGGATAATAGAGGGCCTCCCTCCTGGCCAGGCTTATTTTGCTTAAGTCCTTCGCGTGTCGAATCTTCATCGTGTCCGCCTTATTTCCTGCTCTTTGGAATAGTAATGACTAAATTGTGGCTATATTATAGCCATTTTGCTGCTGGAGTAAAACTTTTTTTTATCAGATCGTATTTTCCATGGAAATGCTATAATTCTTTACGTCTCCATGTTTAGCTCTCAGATTTCTTCTACCCTTATCCGTCATGATTTTCCAGCTTTTTCAAGAGACCATATTCCTGTTCTTAAAAACTTCCTCTTGAGGATATCCATTTCGGTATTACCTTAAGACATATACTATTGCAAACAGATGTATAACTGTTTCAGTTGGTGAACCGGACTCATTTCTATATCAAGAGGAGGCATTATGGAAAAAATACAGACAGTGAATGATAAACTGTTGCCGCCAAAAGAGGCAACCAGCTGTGATGCAACCGCTCAAATGCTGGCCAAGGCCAGAAAGGACGGTGTCGAGCTTTGTTTTGACAGGGCCGCGACAATGAAAGCGTGTCCCATAGGGGCGGATTCCGCCTGCTGCAAACACTGTTCCATGGGTCCTTGCAGACTGAGTGCCAAAGACCCATACGGGAAGGTGGGCATATGCGGTGCAACCATTGATACCATTCAGGCACGGAATTTTGGCCGAATGGTAGCCGCTGGTACCTCTGCCCATACGGACCATGGGATGGCCATGCTGGATCTTTTCCGGGAAGTTGTGACCGGGAAAATAAAAGACTACAAAATCAAAGATCCGATCAAATTGGAATCGGTCGCCAGATCAATTGGTATCGATGTGGATGGGAGGAGCCAGGAAGAGATTGCCCTGGATGTCTATAAGGAATTGGAACGGACGTATGTGCAGATTGAAGGGGAAATCCCCTTTATGAAACGAGTTCCGAAAAAAACCCTGGAAAACTGGAGAAAATTGGGCATTGTGCCTCGTGGGGCCATGCGGGAAATCATGGAGATGCTCCATAGGACAGCCATTGGTGTAGACCAGCACTATGAAAATATCATGAAACAGGTCAGCAGAACCGCCCTGGCCGATGGCTGGGGGGGCTCGATGGTCTCAACGGAAATATCGGACATTCTGTTTGGAACGCCTTCTCCGGTCCTTGCTGAAGTAAACATGGGAGTCCTGAAGAAAAACAAGGTAAACATCATCATTCATGGACATGAGCCGAATCTTTTTGAATCCATTCTTGAATCCGTTAGTGATCCTGTTCTTATAGAAGAGGCAAAAAAGGTCGGAGCAGATGATATTAATCTGGTGGGGATGTGCTGTTCGGGATCCGAAATGATGTCGAGACATGGCGTTCCCCACGCAGGAAATTTCAGCTCCACGGAAGCCATTCTGGTAACCGGAGCGGTGGATGCCATGGGAGTGGATATCCAGTGCATCAAACAAGGGCTGGCAAAAGTGGCCGGGTGCTATAATACGCCGCTCTTTACGACCAACTCACGGTGTCACATTGAAGGAGCGGAGCATATCCAATTTCATGAACATAACGCCAGGGAATGTACGGATAAGATTGTCAGAAGGGCCATCGAACGGTTCAAGAACCGCAGTCTTCCCATTGAGATACCCAATATCGTCAACTCAGGAGTGCATGGTTTTTCGTATGAATATATTAACTACATGTTAGGAGGTTCTTTCCGTGGGAGTTATGTGCCGCTGAACGACAACATCATCAATGGCCGCATCCGTGGAGTGGCGGGAGTGGTGGGGTGCACCAACCCCCGGGTCAGACAGGATGAAGTGCATGTGGAACTGGTGAAAGAGCTAATCAAAAACGACGTTCTGGTTCTGCAGACGGGCTGTTCTCAGATCGCCCTGGCCAAGGCCGGATTGTGTACCCCTGAAGCGGCACATCTCGCGGGTCCCGGTCTGAGCGAGGTCTGTGAAACGGTGGGCATGCCGCCCGTATTGGGCCTTGGTTCGTGTGTGGATAACAGTCGGATACTCATAGCGGCTTCCGAGATGGTTCGCGTAGGCGGCCTCGGGGATTGCCTTGCGGATCTTCCGGTAGCGGGGGCGGCCCCCGAGTGGATGAGTGAAAAGGCCGTAGCCATTGGTCAGTATTTTGTCGCGTCCGGGGTGTTTACGGTTTTCGGGGTGACTTTTCCCATTGTCGAAGGGACAAAATTTCATGATCTTCTTTTTGACGGTCTGGAAAAACAGGGACTTGGAAAATGGGGCTTTTCACCGGATCCTCATGAGATGGCGCAGATGATGATTGCCCACATAGATAAGAAGCGCAAGGCGCTCGGCATCGATAAGGCCAGGGAGCGGGTGCTTCTTGATATGGCTGACAGGCGAGATCTGCAGGCAGCCTGAGATATTTAACCAGGGTGTTCGTCCACCCCGCCGAAAGGCGGGGTGGATTGAACCCTTAAGCAAAGACGTTTGAAATTTTAAAAAGGCCTCTCCGGAATTTTTTACGAGAGCATCAAAGATTCACGCAAACGCTTAAAACCCTCCTCAATGGAAACCAAAGGCTGGTAATCCAGATCCCTTCTTGCCGCACCGATATCGAACCAGTGGGCGGTTGAAAGCTGTTGCGCCAGGAAGCGCGTCATGGGGGGCTCTTCCGAACGCCCTAACACAGAATATATCTTTTCAAATAACCACCCGGCTGTGTGGACAACGCCTTCGGGGATGGTTTTGTCCATGGGCGGGAGACCGGCGGCCCCAAGGATGCCATTCATGAGCGCCACGATATCAATGGGTTCTCCCTGGGAAATGAAATAGGTTTTTCCGGCAACCGGGGATTCGGCGCCCAGCCGATCCGCGGCCAGGAGATGCGCTTCAACCGCGTTGTCAATATAGATGCAGTCCACGAGATGAGGTTTCTTTCCCACCCTGAAGATCCTGCCGGCCTTTCTGCGCTCTATCAATCTGGGTAAAAAGTTGGGATCGCCGGGGCCCCAAATGAGGTGGGGCCTGAGGGCGACGGTGGCGAGCCCATTTCCGTTTGCCTGCATCACCATTTGTTCAGCCATGGCCTTCGTCTTGGGATAGGCTGCGTGGTATTGAGCGGGATAGGGTGTGGATTCATCGACTCCCTTCATATCGCCTCCCTGAAATACCACGCTGGGGGAACTGGTATAGATGAGCCTGTCAATGTCCTGTTCCCTGCACGCCGCTATCACGTTTTTTGTCCCGGTGACGTTGGTGGCGAAATATTGCTCATAATCACCCCATATCCCGGGTTTGGCCGCCACATGGAAGACCGTGTTGCATCCTTCGCACGCCGAAGCAACAGCGTGGGCATCGGCAATGTCCCCCCGCACGGTTCGCGCCCCGATCGCGCGCAATTCGGGATAATCGCCCCGCGAAAAACTGATAACCTCGTCTCCCCGACGAAGCAGGCTCTTCACGATGGCCTTTCCTAAAAATCCGCCCCCTCCGGTAACCAGCGCTTTCATGTGGTTTCTTGTTTGAACACGGTTACCAGACGACCTCCATCATGGCACAGTTCAACCCGCTTCCGATTCCCATGAGCCCCACGCGGTTGCCCTTTTGAATGCGACCCGCTTCCAGGGCCTTTGAAAGGGTGATCGGTATAGCGGCCGGCCCCACATTTCCAAATTCCGGAAAGGTCTTGTAGACCTTTTGTTCATCCAGTCCGAGCAGTTCGATCAGTTTGGCCGTGTGTACGGCGCTGACCTGATGGAGAACACATTCATCCAGTTCGTCCGGTCTCCACGACAGTTCCCTGCCCGCTTTCTGAAAGGTGAGGGCCGCTAATTGGAGACCGGCCACCAGAAGGCTGCTGGCATCGGTTTCCATGCGGTCCACCTGGCCCCGGCAGAGATTCCTGTGCTGGGTCGCCGCCAGGCTTACGCCCCCCAAGAACGGGTGTCCTTGGGGCGCCAGGTCGGATCGTGCAAGAACCATGGCCGCGCCTCCCGAACCAAGGGTAAAGGTCGCAAAGCTGGCACGAAATGTTTCCGCGCCGCACGGAGATGCCAGAAGCCTGGCGATGGTGGTTTCCACGACGAAGCGGCTGCTTTCTCCATCGACCACGAGACCGTAATCGACCTGCCTTCGCTCGATCATATTTCCGACAATTTCCATTCCATTTAAGAAGGCCAGGCAGGCGTTGCCCACATCAAAGTTGATGCACTCGGGATTCAGGCCCAGATTGCCGTGCACGAGACAGGCTACGGAGGGCTCAATGTAGTCCCTGCATACGGATGTATTGAGGAGCACGCCGATTCGGGATTTTTCAATCCCGGCGTCCTGGATAGCCTTTTCCGCCGCCATGGTGGCAATCTGACTTGGTTGCTGATCGGCGTCCCAGAAACGTCTTGCCACAATGCCCGTGAGGGATTGGATCATGTCGGATCGTCCGCCTATTTGTTGAATCACAGGCGAAAGCTGTTCTTCCAGTTCTGCTGAAGTAATACGGTAGGGGGCATCCACGTGGGCAAGCCCTAAAACGGAAACATTTTCAAACCTCATGCGCAAAAACCCTTTCAATAAGAAAACTTGTGCAGTTCCCGGGTCGATTCCAGGAATCGGAAAGCCGTAAAGATTTATTTTCTCGATACATTAACAGGATCCGCCGTGAAACATTACACTGCAAAAGAATGAAATTCCCGGCTCTAAAATCTCAGAGGAACCAAAATAACTCCTACCGCTTGAAGATCCGATTAGATTGCAGGCAGGGATACCGCAGAGTCAAAATTGGAAAGGAGATGTACCTATCTTGTAATAGAAGATAGGGCTTTTTGTCAATGAAAGTTATTCATTCACCAGCAATTTTCATTATGGCCTCGGATTACAGATAAGCCATAATTACAATTACTGATTCATTCACCCTGCTATTCACATTTTGAAGAAATGTGCCGATATGCTTATCCATTCTCTATTGACCGGTGAATGAAAATTTCCTATACTCCAAACGCAACCAGGCAAGTCCCCGGAGCGGCCGGCAGATCCTGGCAGGAAGATCCGTTGTGGTCACAGGCATTGTGCCGCTCACAACGGACAAGAACCATGAACTGATTGGAAAGAAGGAGCGACTATGAAAACCAAAAAGATTACATTGCCCGAGTCGGAAATGCCACGTCAATGGTACAACATCATGGCGGATATGCCCACGCCCATGGAGCCGCCACTTCATCCTGGAACCGGTCAGCCCGTGGGGCCTGATGACCTGTCTCCTATCTTTCCCATGCCTCTTATTGAACAGGAGGTAAGTCAGGAGCGATGGATAGACATCCCCGAACCGGTCCTTGAAAAATATCTTATATGGCGTCCTACGCCTCTGTACAGGGCTTATGAGCTGGAAAAATTCCTTCAAACACCGGCCAAGATATATTACAAGAATGAAGGCGTGAGCCCGGCTGGAAGCCATAAGCCCAATACCGCCATTCCCCAGGCCTATTACAACAAAATTTCCGGAACCAAAAAAATCTGCACGGAAACCGGCGCCGGACAATGGGGAAGCGCTCTTGCCATGGCCTGTGCTTTTTTCGGAATAGAGTTGAAAGTATTCATGGTCAAGATCAGTTTTAACCAAAAACCCTATCGCCGTCTCATGATGCAGACATGGGGCGCCAACTGCGTGGCCAGTCCGAGCAATGAAACCGAGGCCGGTCGTAAAATTCTCGCGGCAAACCCTGATTCTCCTGGGAGCTTGGGAATCGCTATAAGCGAAGCGGTGGAACAGGCGGTCACGAGTGGAGACGCAAAATACGCTCTTGGGAGTGTCTTGAACCACGTGATGCTGCATCAGTCGATAAATGGGCTGGAGACGCAGAAACAGTTGGCTATTACAGGCGATTACCCTGACGTGGTGATCGGATGCGCAGGCGGAGGCAGCAATTTCGCGGGAAACTGCACTCCTTTTGTGCGGGACAAGATCCATGGGAAAGAAATCGATATCATCGGCGTTGAACCCAGTTCCTGCCCCACCATGACGAAAGGCCCATTTGCCTATGACTTCGGCGACACCGTCGGGATGACACCTCTCCTGCCCATGCATACCCTTGGTCACGGGTTCGTCCCGGCGCCTATCCACGCGGGAGGTCTGCGATATCATGGGATGGCCCCCATTGTCAGCCAGCTCCTTCTCGATAACCTGATACGAGCGGAATCTATCGGCCAGATGGAAACCTTCAAGGCCGGAATTACCTTTGCCAGGACAGAAGGTTTTATCAGCGCTCCCGAATGCAACCATGCCATAGCCATGGCGATTCGCGAGGCCTTGAAGGCCAAGGAAGAGGGCAAGGAAAAGGTTATTCTGTTTAACTGGAGTGGACATGGGCTGGTGGATATGGGCGCCTACCAGGCATATTTTGATGGACAGCTTGCCGACTATCCCCTGCCTGCGGAAGAAATCAAGAGGGCATTGTCCGAATTAGAGCCCATGCCGAAACCGAAGCAGTATCGGGGCGGCAATTTCTGATAGTTTTTTTTAATGGTTAACTTCTTTCCTGCGGGAGATTTTGCGCATTTACAAAATCTCCTGCAGGGGCTTTTATGGAAAGTGACTTACAGAACCTTGAAAATGGAAAAGAAATGAACAGAGACGGGAATCCTCCGGGCGAAGATTATCAAATTCGGTGTCCCAGACTGGGACATCAGATCTCCTTTTCCTATTGTCGAATCGAAAATGAAGGGTTGCCCTGCTTCAAAGCCCTCGATTGCTGGTTCCAACATTTTCCGGTGGAAGAATACCTCCAAAAGGAGATAAAAAGCGACCAGTGGGAAAAAGCATTTGGCCGGCCCTCCAAGAATAAGATGATGTCCCTTCTTGAATTGATAGAACAGGCCAAGAAGAAAAAAGGGTGATAAGAAATCCTGCCAAAGACGGCGCGCTTCAGGGATATTCCATTTACGGCAGACCAAATCTCCTCCGAGGATGACCAAAGCAGGACCATCGGGACTCGGATTTTTACTGGAGGGAGGAAATCTATGGAAAGCGTGGCTGGAATTCTCCTCGCCGCGGGGAAATCATCGCGCATGGGCAGTATGAAACAGACCCTCCCCTTCAGAGGCAAAACACTCCTCGGTCATTCGCTCGCACAGGCGTTGGATTCCAATCTGGAGGAAGTGATTCTGGTCCTGGGACACCGGTTTGAGGAGATAAAGAAGACGATTCCCGCCGGCCTGTTCGGGAATAAGCTCCGCATTGTAGAAAACATAAATTATCCGAGAGGACTGAGTTCATCGATCATAGTCGGGCTGGATGCCGTCGGAGACCGTTACAACCATGTCATGATCCTTCTGGCCGATATGCCTGGCGTTGAAACGAAAATGATCAATCTGCTGATGGACCGCTACCTGGATTCAGGATTGTCCGTGGGGGCGATCTCGGCAGCCGGCAGGGCCGTTCCCCCTGTTATTTTCAGCGCCGGCCTCTATCCTGAAATCAGGATGTTGAAAGGGGATGTGGGGGCAAGATCGATTCTCAAGGCAATCGGCGATCGCATCTGTTTGGTGGAACCTCCGGGAGACTACGACTTTCGAGACGCAGACACTCCGGAGGACTATCGCAAATGGTTGACCCCTTGAAAGGGCGCTGGCGTTTCCCATGAAATCCATGGAAAAGGATGAAAAAGAAAATCCATTGAAGACGCGTATCCTGCTCGTGGACGATGAGGTCATGCTCAGGAATTTCCTGCGGAAGGGTCTGGAAAATTTCGGGTTTGAGTGTGCCACGGCCTCCGATGGATTGGAGGCCCTGGATCTCATGGAAAAGAGCCCCTTCGAAATTGTCGTTACGGATATATCCATGCCCCGTATGGATGGCATCGAACTGACGGAAAAAGTAAAAGCGCTGTATGACTCCGATGTGATTGTCATGACCGGCCTGATGGAGGAATATACCTACGATAAGATCATGAGGCTGGGGGCAAGCGATTTTCTTGAAAAGCCGGTCAGCATCCAGGAGCTTGTTCTCAGGTTGAGACGTGTCTTCAGGGAGCGCGCCAATATAAAGAACCGGAACCTTGCGGAAAGGAAACTCCTTGAAAGTGTTGAAAGGTTGCGAGCAGTCATCGAAAGCATTGTGGAGGCGATGTCGCTTGCCATTGAAAAGAGAGACCCCTATACATCGGGGCACCAGAGACGGGTCGCATCGCTTGCCGATGCCGTTGCCAGGGAGATGGAACTTCCTCAGGATCAGGTAGACGGCATTCGTATCGCGGCCATGCTGCACGATATCGGCAAGATATCCATTCCGGGAGAAATTCTTAGCAAGCCCGGGAGATTAACCGGACCGGAAATGGCCATGATCCGAGAACACCCGCGGACGGGGTATGATATTTTGAAAGGGATCGAATTCCCCTGGCCGGTCTCGCAAATAGTTCTCCAACATCACGAAAGAATGGACGGATCGGGTTATCCCCTGGGGCTTTCAGGGGAAGCAATCCATTTGGGGGCCAAGATCCTGATGGTGGCCGATACTTATGAGGCCATGGTTTCTCACCGCCCATACCGGGCTTCCCGCGGTTCGGAAAAAGCCGTGCAAGAACTTTCTGAAAAAACGGGCATTCGCTACGATTCCAGAGTAGTCGATGCCTGTCTGAACGTGGTGAGCAGAGAGGATTTTTCGTTCTGAAAGCCTTGTGCGGGTGTTAGTCGTCACTTGGGACTTGTCTCGCACCACTAAAAAAATATTTCCGTAAGCTAAAAACCAGGAGAAGGATATGGCAAACATAGTTGTGGTAGGCACCCAGTGGGGTGATGAAGGGAAGGGAAAGGTAGTGGATATGTTGACGGCAAGGGCCGACCTTGTGGTCAGGTTTCAGGGGGGCGCCAATGCGGGGCATACCCTTGTTGTGGAAGGCAAGAAGTTTATTTTTCACATCGTTCCTTCGGGAATACTCTATGAAAACAAAAAATGCCTCATAGGCAACGGTCTTGTGGTGGACCCTTCCGTATTTTTTGAAGAGATCGACAAGCTGGAAAAGGCGGGAATTTCCGTTGGCCCGGAAAGGCTTTCCATCAGCTCAAAGGTTCAAATTATCATGCCTTATCACAAGGCTATCGATCTTGCCAGGGAGAGCGCCAAAGGAAAAGCCAAAATCGGGACGACCGGCCGCGGAATAGGCCCATGCTACGAGGACAAAGTGGCCAGAACGGGGATAAGGGCGGTTGATCTGACGGAACCGGAGATTCTTGAAGAAAAGGTCCGCGCAGTGCTGAAAGAAAAGAACTTCTATTTAAAGGAATATCTGAAAGCGGCGCCGCTGGAGGCCGGACCCATTGTGGAAGATTATATCGCCTTCGGAGAAAAGCTGCATCCTTACATCACGGACGTTTCCGTGGAGCTGGACCAGGCGATAAAAGAGGGCAAGAGTATCCTCTTTGAGGGAGCGCAAGGCACCCACCTGGACATTGATCATGGCACCTATCCGTATGTC